>JBBSWX010000058.1:0-1371 GCA_038046065.1 Microcaldota archaeon
TTGGGTGGCTAGCCTTGTTCGCGATAGCTTATGCCGACGGCTGGGACAAGCACTTCGCCCGGTTTGACAAGGGCGTAAAGCTGCGCATACTGAAGAAGATTGAGCAACTCAAGCGCAAGGGCAGTTCCCGCCACTTGAGCCGCGGTTTGCATCAATTCGTCGAGGAGGTTGGGGGTCATATTGGCAGGTTCCTATCTCACGTCCAAGTATTTTGCGTTCTACGCCCATAACTATTCGACGGTTTCAGCGCGCTTGATGCGTTCGTTTTCCTGACGCGGCTAGTATGTAATCGTCTCTAACCCGCGCACGCGTTTGAAGTGCTTGGCGTTGCCGGTGATGAGCGCCTGCCTTGCGCAAAGCGCGGTGCCGGCAATCATCGCGTCGAGCACGCCGATGTCCTCGCCTTTCCCGCGCAGTTCGGAGTACGCAGCCGCGGCCGCTTCGGCTTGTGCAGGCCCGAACTCCACCACGTCTACGGCTTTGAGTAGCTCGCGCATTTTTTCCCCCAAGCCCGCGGGCGTGCTGGCGGCAAGCTCGAACAAGGTGATTGCGCTGGCGGTCATCGCCTCGCCTTCCTGCCGCGCCTTCCTCACCGCCGCTACCGCGCGGCCGTTCCCGCGGCTAACGTCTATTATCGTGCTCGTGTCGAGGATTACCATTTCCTCACGCTCGCAGAGGCGCGCATCTTGCGCACGTTCTCTTCCACCGTTCGCGCCTCGCCGTCGGTGAGTATGCCCGCCATGTCCTCGAGCTTGGGTTTCTCTTTCTCCAGCAGGCGCATTATCTCGTGCGAGAAGCTCTCGCCTCCGCGCTTGAGGCGCGCGAGTTCCCCGTAAACTTCCAGCGAGATGCTGATGTTTTTGTAAGCCATATATGCCTATATGCATACACCCTTATAAATCGTTTGCCGTGCGCGCCACCGCATTATGCGACGCGGCCATACTTGGCAGTGACTGCCGCACCGGCAAGCGCGTGATTGCCTTGCCGCGCGATTGGGCGTAGCCTTTTTTATTGCGTTCGCCTAAACTGCGTTATGCCCAAGCCGTCGTTGCACGAGCTCGTCGCGATGCACGTCGCCAAAGCCGCGCCGGGAGAGCTGCGCGCGAAACACTGGAATGCGCGGGGTGCGGTTGCCCACGGTTCGGGAGTTCCGTTGAGTTCGTTGTACAACAAACTGTCTTACCGTAAGGTTGGCGGACGGAGCTTTTTCGGGGCGGGAAGTTTGCAGGGGTACTTGAAAGAGCGTCACGGCGTGGCGGCGCAAGCGTCTTTGTTGGCGGGAATGGACGCCCGACGGCTTCTTGCGCGCGTGGAGGAGATTGCCGCGGCCAACAGGGTGCCTAGAAAATTGCGCGAACTCACGCCGTTGCA
>JBBSWX010000059.1:0-6799 GCA_038046065.1 Microcaldota archaeon
CTACCGGTACCTCGACAGGCAGCTGCTCAACGCCATACTTGCAGGGTGACGCGTTTAGGCTTGCAATGGCTCAGATAACACTCGCGCGAGGGTATTGGCGAAGGGAGTGCTGCAGAAACTATGCCACTCGGCTCCCCCTAGCGTTTTTGGGTTGCTTCAAACAGTTTAATCACGTCGCTGCCTTTCACGGGACGCAGGCGCACTGCAAAACCGTTTCTTTCAAGCAACGCCACCACGTCTTTCTCGAAATTGGGGTCGCCGGTAGTCAAGTGGAGTTCTCCAACTATGTGGCTAACGTCTCGAATTCTCTTTCCCAGCCCGATGAGCGCCTCGCGCTCGCCGCCTTCAATATCGATTTTCAGCAAGTCGACATTGCCAATGCCGCGTTCCCGCAAGTAGTCGTCCAGCCGAAGGAGCTTTACGGAAACCGACTGGTCTTGGGGGTTTTGCCGTTTTCGCGGGGCTCTCTGCCGCGCGGCGTGGCTTTCGAAGAGAGAGTTCGACCCGCTTGTTCTCGCCAGGAACAACTTTTGGCGGCAGTTGCGGCTCCACACGCCGGCGTTGTTGAGAACCACGCGGTTGCCCAAGCCGCGCGTGTTTTCCTGCAGGCACTCAAAGGTTTGCGGGCTGGGTTCAAAAACGTGGATTGTTGCTCGCGGAAAGCGTTCTGCAAGCCACCGCGTGGCAACGCCTTGGTTGCCCCCGGCGTCGATAATCACTCGCGGGTCGAGGCGCGCGCTCGGCTCGTAAGCTTTCTGCAAGTAAACCTCGTCAATTAGGGACTGCAAGTGGCGCGGTTCGCGAGTTTTCCACGCCGAGCGGTGTTCGGGCAAGGTTATTCTCACGAAACGCGGTTCTCTCGCCGGGGCGGGCGGTAAGCCAAACCGTTGCGCAACCGCCGTTTCCCGCAGGCGGTCTAAGCCGTCCAACGCCGCGGCGCCCAACGGCCGTATGTTAAGCGCATCTCTAAACGCCTTGCGCACGCGGCCGAGCTTTCTCTTCAAACGGGCCATGCAACGAATTTACCGACAGTCGTTAATAAAACGTTCTTCCTCGAAGGCAACAGATGGCTGGAACCTCAACGCCTTAAGAACAAGACTGCAGCGCCAATCCCAACTAATGCGCCTAAAACTTCCATGCCAAAGCCTAACACGCGCTGCCCGCCAGCATCCGTAAACAACACGTAGCCCCAATAGAACATCCGCGCAATCCAAAGCGTTGCCGGTACGACGTTGGCAAGCCCTTGTCCGCGCTTCATTCATAACCACCAGCTTTGTAATTTTTAAGAAAAACAAAGCTTAAAAACCATTAGGGAGTAAAGGTAGTATGGAACACGATTCGCGCGCGTTGGTGGAGGCGGTAAAGTCGCTTAACGCAAAGCTCTTTTCCTTGCCGCGGCTGCAGCTGCTTTCCGAGCTGAACCTATTGGGTGACGAGTACGCGCTTTACCGCGACTTGAAGGCAAGCTTGATGCTTGACGACGGCGTGCTGATATTCAACCTGCGGGCGCTTGTTGGAATGGGTTACGTCGCAAAGAGAGAAGTCACGCTGGGCGGCAAGAAGATGGATGCTTACAAGATTACGGCGGACGGGGCGCAGGCGTTCGAGAAAATCAGGCGTTGGCTTGCGGCGTTCGCAAACCGCGGCGGGGTGGTGTTGGATGACTGAGAAAATCGGGTTGGTAATCGCTTGCTTGAAGGAACTCGGCGTCAAACCGCGCCTCGCCAGTTTTGAAGACCGGCTGGTGATACAGAAAGTCGTATTCCTCTTGAAAAAGCTTGGAGTTGACGCGGGATTCGGCTACGGTTTGTACGTGCGGGGGCCGTACTCGCCAGACTTGACTAAGAGCCTCTACACCCACCAAACGGAGCTTGAAGGGCTTCAGGCTAGCTGCCGCTTGTCTAAGAGAGAGGCGGACGTGGTGAACAAGCTGCGGGAACTGGCCGGCAAGCCTAAGCTTTTGGAAATCGCGTCCACTTACTTGTACTTGACTTGCGACTTGCACGCTGGCGAGGATGATGCAACCCGCCGGTTGAAGGAGTTGAAACCGTTCTTTTCAGAGGCGGACGTAGCAGTGGGCGTTTCGAAAGCGAAGCAACTCGTGTTCAAGCCGACGGCGGAAGACTTGGCGTGGCTGAAGAAGGAAACGGCGGTGTGGAATGCCGTGAGTAACGAGTCGCTTGCAAGATTTGATGCGGAAATAAGCAAGGCAGGGTGATTCGGTGACGCACGACTCTCCTTGCAAGGGCGATGTTTGGCTCGCCAACATTCCGGAAGGCCAAGGCCACCGTTTGGAAACGCCCTAACCACCTTAACAGATTAATTTAAAGAGCGGTATTCACTTAACGGAATCTGGCGTAGTCATGTCCCTTTCCTGCAACCAATGCGATACTGGCATAGATGCCGCAGTTGCCAAATACGCGTTGGCTAACTTTAGCAATTACTTGTGCCGATCGTGCCAGAAAACAATAACGCCTGAAGAGGAAGCGCTTTATCGTAGGTTGAAAGCAAGAGGCGTTCCAGTAATTCTGCACAAGAACGACGGACATAAGACCATGGATCTAGCAATCCCCGAAGCACTGATTAACATCGAGATCGATGGCCTACAGCACAACTTCTCCGCCGAACAAGCATTAAGCGATCTCAAGCGGACGTTCTATTCCTTCAAGAAAGGATACTTTACGCTAAGATTACCGAATTCCCTAATTAAAAAATGTAATCAGGAAACAGTTACCGACATGATTGTGGAGATAATCAATGAGAGCGGAGATCAAATAGAATAATCACGATCGTGACCGGCGCGATTTCATGGCTTATTTCTGCAACAGATGCAAAGTCCCAATAGAAGCTAAGGTCGCTAGATATTCGCAATATAATTTCCAACGATATTTATGCCGAGAATGTCAGAAACAGCCGCCGGAATCAACGCCCGAGGAACAATACACCTCGAAATATCTGTCAAATGGAAGCCCGCTTGATAAAGAAAAACGAGAAATTGTTGGCTCCGATTCAGTAATACTAGGCCAGCAAACGTGTGTGGTTGCCGGGCCAGGCACGGGAAAAACTCACCTGCTCCAACACTTAATCGTGCATCACCTATTACTCAGCAAAGCTCTACACTGCGGTCCACAACGAGTATGCGCGCTATCTTTCAACAAAAGAATCGCAGAAACACTTTACCAGAAAATGAATGAACTAGCCCGCGAGTTTGGTCTAAACACCAATAGTGTCAGAGTTGGAACAATTCATAGTATTGCGTTAGAGAATTCTATCTACGCGAATAATCGCGCAACGCTGGTATTGCCTCAATACTTCGCAAAAATACCGAAAGCGGGAACTGTTGATTTCTGTAGAATAGTTTACGAGAAAATACTCCCAAGATTACGCGTTTCAAGCAAGAAACTGCGCGCTCTTTATGGATTTGACGAGGAGCTGATTCAGAAACAGATTTCCTCAAACGAAGCGGAACTCCGGGGTTTGATCGCAGTTAAACGCCGGAACACGTTGTTAGCGGAACAGGAATATCTGCAAATGCGAATAAAATGCGAAGGCGAAATCATTCAAGACAAGTTTTTCAATGACCTTGAAATTATCAAGAACTTTATTGAACAGTTCGAAAACGACGCAAAACAACTACTTGTGCGAATCCGTGATGAAGAGAAACTTGAACTTGAAGAAATCAAGTCTACTTCTGAGGAATTCGAATTTGACGACGAAGAGCACAAGAAAGTCATCTTAGATCGAATAAGATCTTTCGCTTTGTCAAAATTGTTACTTAGCACAGTCATTCAATACCAATTGCTTAAGAAAGACAATAACTGGCATGATTTCAATGACTACCTGATTAGCTGTAGAGATATGCTCCGTCACTTGAAAGAGCACAATCCCGAGGAATATTCTGGGCGAACATACGATTACTTGTTAGTGGACGAGTTTCAGGATGTTAATCCCCTGCACATGGAAATTATCAGTCTCCTCTTAACTCCAGACTCTAAGTTCACGGCAGTAGGAGATCCGCGGCAGAGCATATACGCGTGGAATGGAAGCGATACTACGTTCATACGTGGTTTCAGGACGCTATTTCCTGAGTCTAAGAGCTATAATCTAACAAATTGCTATCGTTGCCCGCGCAAGGTCGTTTCTCTAGCGAATGCCATTACTCGGAGTGAATCAGAAAAGGAAGGGTTCAGAGAACTGACGGGCGTAAATAACGACGATGGCTTAACTTTGGGCATTCCCTGCTTGAAATTCAGCAAATTTGAGAATGAGGCCAGATTCTGGGCTAAGTTCATTACTGATGAATTACTAATCAAACGTAAATGCGCCCCCCAAGATATTCTCGTATTATCTCGAACAAATGATCCTCTTGAAGTATTCGAAAAGATACTCAACGGCCATCTAAATCGCAATAGAAAGCTACTAGAGAAAGCTGGGCATGGAAATACAAAAGCTAGGTATTTTCAATCCAATGATCAAAAAGCAGCATATCCTGCATCAAATGAATATGTGGGCTTAATGTCCATACACAAAGCGAAAGGTTCTGAATCTAAAATAGTGATAATAATTCAAGCAAGTGATATCCGCCCCAAAGAGAAGGAATACCTGGCGAGAATCATCGGTAATTTTGGGAGTGCGGACGAGGAACGGAATGTTTTCTTTGTCGCCGTTACTAGAACTAAAGAATTCCTGGGCTGTAGCTTCTCAAGCCCAAATTTCATGGGTTTTCCGGCAACGCCGTCAATATTCATACAAGAATCTAAAGACCACTTTGAATTTGAGGATGAACGGCAATCAGGTAAACTGATTAGCGAATTCTTCAGTGAAGTCGATGACTAGGGAGCTACTCGAACTAACGCCCCCGCCCACTCGCAGTAAGCGCACGCATACGGGATGCGTAGCTGGCAAACCGTTCCGATAGTTACGCCATTAGCTATGAACCAGTTAGCTCAGCAGGCCGTGCAGCTCCGCGCTTAATTCCTCAAGGGTTAGCTGGCCGTACTGGCGTAGGGACGCTTGATTAGCTAATACTCGCCTTACCGTCTCCCTAACCATCGGCCGCACTTGCAGCGCGTCAACCAACCGGTTCAACTCACCAAAGTCTACCGGCTGCTTGCAATGCTTCTTGTCGAGCAACGCCATGACGTCAGCCCCGTCCTTGTCGCGCTTTGAAGTCAAGTATTCAACGTCCTTCGGGGCGGCGGCGTGCTTCAAGCGGTAATCCCTGTCGTCGTACGCCTTGAGCTTATACAACAACAAGACTTCGATTCGCGGTACGCGGTAATCCGCTTTACCCCGCGCGATTGTTACCTTAACGCTCCGTTCTACCGAAAGGGCATACGGAATTTCCTTGCCCCGGTAGGCCGGGTTGTGGAAAAGGTTGGGGTCGCTGGCGCTGCACGCATCAACATCAATATACTCGCCGCCCGCTTTCTTCCGGAACGTTTGCACCAGCGACAAGTTAGGCGCGCCCGGCACTAGCGCGTGCTTGTCCTTGTCGAGCCATTGGTAGCCGTGCGCGCCGAAATACTCCATAAGCATCGGATCCCACGCTTTGCGCGGGTGTTCGAAGATTACGTCGATGTCTTTGGACTCGAAGTAAGGGTTGTAGTGGTAGACCGCCCACCCGCCTATGACGAGGGGGTTGAAGCCCTTGTGGCGGTTGAACCAGCTTACGAACTCGGATAGCTCCTCGTGAGATTCCTCGTAGATAGTGGCCATTGCGTCATCCTTCTTTCGATGCAAGCAACTCCTGGCCAACGTACAGCAAGGCGGGGGAGGCGTACAAGTCGATTAGCAACTGTTCGAAGGACGCGCAGTACCCTAGCTTGGTCTTCTCGCGGTCCTTCAACGTCCCCTCGTTGGCGGTGAACACCTGCACGTTCCCTATGCTGCTGTTGCTGCCGCCCAGCTTGCGGATTACCCCGTCCGCCTGCCCGAGCTGCTTCTCGTCAACGTAGAGCGACACTTGCCGGCCTTGCGCCAAATGGCTTGCGTAGACGGGCAGCGCGGACAACAACGTGAACGCATAGCCAATCTTGCCGCCAAACTCTTTCGCAAGCTTCTTTTCGATATCCGCCTTTTCTCCCGGCAGTTCGTAAGCCGCGTACAGGCGTTCGGCCATTGACGACTCGGCGGCGAGCGTGAGCAAGAGCTTTCGAGGCTCGGTGAGCTTGTAAGGCGGGCTGGAAACTATGAACTTGCGCCCCAAAGTGCGAATTATGCCGTTCACGTGGGAAACAGAGACGCGAGTTGCTGCGGAAACGCCGTTTTGCGTGAACTCTGCCGGCCACGTTTTCAGCAGGCGTTTGACTACCACCAGCGACTTTGGCTTGGAAAGCATACGAACACTAGGCATTCGGTAAGTAATATAGTTTTCGGTAATCACCGAATGGCTGGTGGTTGGCGGCAGGTTGGCCGAGGTTGCTATCGGCACGCAATCTGCGGCATTTCGCTATGGCGGGTTGCTTGAACGGCTATGCATCCGCACACGCCCCGCCCACTCGCAAAAAACGCAGTCGCCAGACGCGGTGGGGCAATCTCCTTGCAGCACGGCGATGGCCTTGCGGAACAACGCCTTCGCCCTGCCGGCGTCAACCGCCATCTTAACCAAGTGGGTTTGGAAAACGAACTCGCCGCGCGCGTTTATCTTCTCGGGAACGTAAAACAACAAGTAGGCGTACGGTTGGGTTTCAAACCCGTTTTCCTGCAGCAAGTATTCGTAAACGTCCAACTGGCCTTGATAATGGCGCGCCGTGTCTTCCTTCAACGCGTAACCGCGAGTCTTGAAGTCCAAAACTAT
>JBBSWX010000060.1:0-2184 GCA_038046065.1 Microcaldota archaeon
TTGGAGGGTTACGGGCTTGCTTTGACTAGCGTGTCGGGCTTGAAGTTGTTCAAGTCGTCTATAATCTCTTCAAGTATGTCTTCAAGCGCGATGATGCCCAGCGTGGCGCCTTTCGCGTCGTTCACCACCGCGAGCTTGCGCTTGCGTTTTTGCATGAGTTCGAAAACGTGGCTGATGGGCGTGTGCATTTGCACGAAAAGCGGCTGGAGCATCATTGCAGTGACTTTCTCGCCGCCCTTGCCGCGGCTTGAAACTTCGGCAAGCTTCTTTTCGCTCACGACGCCCACCACCGTCTTGCCGTCGCCCACTACGGGAAAACGCTGGTAGCGTGAAGCCAACGCGTTCTCGAGCGCTTGCGCCACCGTAAAGCCTGCGGGAATGAACTCCACCGCGCTCGCGGGGGTCATCACGCTCTCGACGAGGTGGTCGTTAAAATCCAGCGCGTCGCGCACGAGCCTCGCCTCGTTCGCCCCAACGGCGCCTTCCTCCACTGCAATGGCCACTAGCGAATCCAAGTCGCTTTCGGTAATCAGTGGTTTGCGTGCCTCCCCGCCCAGGATTTGCGACGCGGCTTTGGCCAGCAGCGCTAGGGGCAGCACGAGGGGCGCGCTGGCTGCCGTGGTTATTTCCATGAATGGCGCGAGGGCGGGTGCGACGAGTTCGCTGTTGCTTGACGCGAACGTTTTCGGGAGCACGTCGCCGAACAGCAGGAGCACGAGCGTCACGCCGCCCACGGCGATGCCCACGCCCGTCGAGCCGAAAGCGTTAGTGGCGAGGATGGTAGCTGCGGCAGACGCCGCCACGTTCGCGGCGTTGTTCCACAAGAGCAGTGTGATGAGCACTTCCCGCGGTCTTTCCTTGAGGCGGACGAGCGCCTCCGACCCGCGTTTGCCTTGCTTGAACAGGCTCTTGGCGCGCAGGCGGCTTACTGACACGAATGCCGTTTCCATCATGGAGAACAGCGCGGAGACTAGCACGCAAAGCAGCAGCAGGGTTAGATAGTGGAACGTCACGCGGCAAAACCCCTTCGAAAAATTAGGCAAATGGTGCTTATCTACTTGACGTCGCGCGGCCTTACCGTTTTTCAGGCGTTACGGTGGTGACTTGCGCGGGCGCGCCTCCCGTGGTTTCGACGGTGACGCGCGTCTTGACTGGCGTTGCCTTGCGGGAAGTGCTAGTGACGGTTGTCTTGCGCACGGTTTTCTTCGTTGTCTTCCGCGCAGTTTTCTTCGCTGTCTTCTTTATTGCCGCTTTTGCTTTCTTCACTTTTGCCGTCTTCGCTTTCACCGCTTTGGCCTTTGCCGCCACTTTTGCGGTTTTGGCCGTCTTCGCGACTACTGTTATCTTGCGTTCAGTGCGTGCGATGCTCTTTTCTGACCGCGCGTCTTGCCGCGAGTTCGCAGCGTCAATTTCCTTGCGCAGCTTTTCCGCCTCGTCTTCAATCCGTTGGAGCGCGGTGGCGTGGCGCACGTCGTTCTCGCCGTGCATTGCCGAGATTTCCTCTTGCAGCTTGGAGATTTTAGCCTTCAACTCTTGCATCGCTGCGCCGTGTTTTGAGAATTCATTCAAGATTTTTTCGGCGTGCTCGTCATCAGTGGGCTTGGCCGCTTCCTCGAGCTTTTCGGAAACGTTTTCTTCCACTTCTTCCACGCGCGTGAACAGGCTGTCGATGCGGTCGGCAAGCCGGTCGGCGCGCTCGCTCCACGCGCCAGCGTCGCTGGCCGTCGATTGGCTTTCCTCGATGCGCGAGACGCTTTCCTTCAGCCCTTCCACGCCGTCGGCCACGCGAGACACTTTCTCTTCCAACGCGGCTTGCGAGTCTTTCACAGAAGCGATTTCCTGCTGGGTGGCCATCTCGACGGCCATGCGCGCGGCTTCAGCCTCTTCGCTTTCCGTGTGCGAACTGGCCTTGAACGATTGTTCCTTCAGTTTTTCGGAGGCATCTTCCTTCACGCGTTCTTCCTTCAGTTGCTTGTAAACGTAAGTCTCGTGCGTCGAGCCGCCGGTAGGCTGCATTTTTTCGAGCCGGTCTATGTCGCGCTCGCTTTCCTTGAGCTTGGCGTAGCCGTACGCGTCCAAGCCGAAAAGCACTGCGATTAGAGCTGCCTCTATAATGCCAATCTCCATAAACCCCACCTTGTTGTCATTATACGGTAGTATATCGTTATTTAAGCGTTGCTGGAG
>JBBSWX010000061.1:0-7150 GCA_038046065.1 Microcaldota archaeon
TTCTTCTTTTTCAGCTCGTCGCTCGCTTCCTTGTCCTTGGCGAGGCTCTTGCCGGTCGCGCCGTAAAACTGGGCGAGGTTAGTCTGCTCCGTCGGCACTTCCAGCGAGTCGGTCTCGTAAACCTTGAAGCGCGGAACCTTGAAAGAATTGTTGGCTTTCGCCGCCTTGGAGTACAAGTCTATTATCTGGAAAAGCAGGTTCATCTCGCTTATGCCCACCGCAAAGGGGTTTATGTCAAAGCCATGAATGTGGAGCGCAACCGAGTTCACTATCTCCTCGCACTCCTTGGGGGTTAGCTTCCCATAAACCTCTTGCCAGCGCCGGTTGTCAAGCGCCTCCTTGGGCGTTGCCTTGCCAAACTTCACCGCTTGCCGTGCAATCAACCGCCGCGCGGCACGAACGAGGAAGCCGCCCGAACCGCAAGCAGGGTCTATCAAATCCTTCTCCTCAATCGCTTTGCTGGGAATATACTCGACCGCATCAAGTATGTAATCTATTACCGCGTCAGGAGTGTAAAACTCGCCAAGCCGCTTCCGCTCCCCTTTTGGCAGGAACTTCTCGTAAAGTTTTCCAAGTATATCCCGATCCACCTTTGCGAAATTGAACTGGTTCAGAATCCAGAGAACGCGGTTAAGGACGCGGTTGAGTTCGCCGTCGCCGGTTTCATACCAGTCAAGCGGATTGTTCTTTTCATAGAAATGGCAGTAAATGTTTTTTGCACCGCCATAAGAGAACTGCACGATTTGCTTGAATACGCCGGTGTCGCCAAGAACCGGCTCCATAAGCTGTTCGCGCAGCCTTTCAGCGCCGCCGTTCGATATCTTCTTGCTCAAAAGCCCCCGATCCTCGCAAATCCTTATGAAAAGCAGCCTGTTTAAGAGCAGGTAGATTGACTCCTGGCAGAAAACGCGCTTGTTCTCCTCCTCGTCATCCGGCCTGTTGGAAACCGCCTTCCAGTAGTGGTAGCCCAAAAAGGAAGCGTATTTCTGGTATTTGCCTTCAGTCTTAAGCTCGAAGCGCGCTAGGTCTGCCGCCTGCTTTTTGTTGTTGCCGTTCGCCTTCCTAATCTCGTCAATTTCGCCTTTGGTTTGCTTGTACTGCGCGTAGCCCGCGTAATACTCGTCAAACGCGTTGTACGTGTATTGCCGCAAGAGGTCGTTTGAAATGTAGTTCAGCTGCGCTATCAGCTTAGTGAAGCCTTCTTCTTCAGCAACGTCAATGGCGGCATAATAATCATTGAACTTGCTGTACTTCGCCTCACTCCAAACTTGCGGCTTGGAAATGTTGCCGATAAACAATATCTGCTCAATTTCTTTAGTGGTAAGCTTGCCTTCCGCCATACGTTTCGAGTCGATAAGCGCCTTGAAATCCAAAGACACTCTAAGCTCATGGCTCTCGTCATTATTGACTTGCCACAGCAAGAACCGGTAGCCGTTAGTCAAGCCCACAAAACGCGTGGATTCGTCAGCGTACTTCCCGGCCTGGTCGCGCCACTTCCCGGCATCCAAATCCTCCCGCGGACGCTTGGTTTCTATCACGACGACGCGCCGCTTGTTCTCATCAAGGAGAGTCACGTCAGTCCTGCCGCGCTCGAAGACGTACTCCGCACCCTGATAGCCCAAAACCCCTTTCACGAAGTGCTCGACCAAACGCGGGCTGAAATCGTGCTCGTGAGAATCGATGGTTATCTCTGAACTTATCTTCTTGAACGCGCGAAGAACACGCTCGACAAAACTAGCTTCAAAGCTTGGCAAGCTAACTCCTACTAGTGGTATGAAAAGACGCTTTTAAGCACTTTGTAAGAGTAGCTTGCCGAACCACTCTCACTTCAACTTCGCGCCGTGCGCGTAAAGCCACTCCCGCAGGCGCGCCTCCCCCTGCACGCCGATGATGCGATCGCCGTTCGCCGCGAGCCACGTGGGCGTGCCCTCCAGCGAGTACTCCTCCCAAAGCGACTCGTTGCGCAAAACGTCGAGCGCGTTGACGAAATAACCTTCTGCCGCAAGCTTTTCCAGCGTGGGCTTGACTGCGAGGCACGCTGCGCACGAAGGCGAGTAAAAGTACTTCACGGGGGAAGCCGCATCGTGGTACGCCAAAGGCGTGGGGAGCGCCGCGCCCAACAACAGCACGCCAAGGACGACGACCGCCGCGGCGGCATAATACTTCATCAACGCAACCACCCTAATTACGCCAACCAAAATCCTCGAAAGACTTCCTTTCTCAAATCGCCTTGAGCTTGTCTGAAAGCACGTCGATAGGCTCGCTCGTCACGACGAGGGGAATGCCCTCACTCTCGGCAATCCTCACTGCCAGCTTGTCCGCCTTCTCCGGCTTCAAACCGTGCATCACCACGAGCGCCGGCTTGATGGGAGAAACGCGAATGGCCACCATCGGGCTGCGGCCAGTGGAAACCGTCGTGAACAACAAGGCGCGCTGCGTCGTCGTCGAGTAAATCTTCATGAAACTCTCGTACGGCAACTCGAGAATGACTTTCAACGAGTCGATGATGGTACAGCCATATAGAGACAACTCCGGCAGCTTCGACTCGCACGCCAACGCCTTGCCGTTGATAGCCCGGCAAAACTCGTTGCCGCTAACCGCACGCGGGAAGCTTATGGCCGTGAAAAAGTCTTGCGGCGCCTCGGCCTCGCGGAACCGCTTGATGAGCTCCCCGCCCCGCTGCAAGTCCATCTCGACAATCGCATCCACGAACCGCCTGACTACGCCGATGCCGGGACTCTTCCGCCGGTTGCCCTCGTAATCGCTTATCGTGCTGGAAGTGATTTTCAACATGCGCGCCAGCTCGGTTTGGCTGATGTTGAAAACCTCGCGCCACTTGCGCATCGTCGTGCCCGGGTCTTGCGACAACGAAATCTCGCCTGCAATGCGCGTCTTCAAAGGCTCCAAAAACACCCACCCGCAAGAACAACAGTTCAAACGCTTAAATAACTATCGAACAACGCTTCGGCAATAAGCGAATTGCAGGGAGCGTGAATGACGGGAAGCGCGAATCGCGGAAACCCAACTCACAGGAAGCCCGCCAAGCCCTGCTGGCGGCCCTTGTTCTTGAAGCAATCCTCGTCCAAACCCATTGCCCCAAGAATCTTCAGCACGGCCGGCAACAGCTGGTGGTTCACGTAATAATCCGCGTCGTAATCCCGCGCGCGCTCGAGAAGCTCCGCCCGGTCGCTGATGCTCTTGCCCGAACGCGTCACGACGTACTCTATCACCGCGTGCTCCGGCACCGCCACGCCAGCGTCGCGCGCCTTCATCACGGCCATAAGCTCGGGCGAGACTATCGCGTAGCTCTTCGCGTTCTTGCGCAACTGCGTGCGAATGGCAAGCCGCTCGAGCGGCACGTTGCCCGACCGCAGCTCTTCCACCTTCAGCCGCACGAGCCGCTCGGCCTCGTCAACGCCGCCCTTCCTCAACAACAACTCGAGCACCTCGCGCTGGGCCGAACGCGCGAACTCGCTCCAATCCCTGCGCACCAGCTCGAACCCGCGAATCTTGATCTTGCCCTCGCGGTTGATGAGCGCGTACTTCTTCTTCGCCCCGCCCGTATCGTTTTTCTTGCTCACGAACACGCCCCGCGGGTAGAAATCCTCCAGCTCGAGCTCCATCCTCCCCGGAAGCGACTCGTTCACGCGGTCGCGAAAGGCAAGCGCGTCCGACTCGCTCTTACTACCTAGCAGTAGGAACAAACTGTCCGTGTCTCCGTAGAGCACCTTGAAACCTTCCCCCTCCGCAGCAGCAATCGCGCCTTGAATGTAATGCCGCGCCCACGCCGTCGTGCTTTCCGCGCACTCGCGCGAGTAGAAACGCGAGCGGGCGTAGCCAAGATAACCGTAAAACGAGTTGGCAATAATCTTCAACGCAACCTGGCGCGCATCAAGCAAACGGTGCTCGGCAGAACCCTTCGCCACGCCCTTCAGCTGCGTTTTCACCGCCACGCGCTCGTCCAACACTGCGTCCAACGCCTCGGGAATCAACCCGCGACGCTTGCGGCAGAAACGCGCGCCAGTCGGCGAAGGCGGCACGTCCTTGCAACAACCGCAGTTCAACGCAACAGGATCAATGTTGTACGCCGTAATGATACTAGGGTAGAGCGACCTAAAATCGAAAACCATAATGTCCCCGTACACGCCGGCCTCCGGCACTTTCACGAACGCGCCTTGAATAGGGTTGCCCTCGCGCTCGGCAACCGCCGCGTAGGAAGGCTTGTTAAACACCACCTCGCCCCGTTCGAAAGACTTGCGCAACAACAAACCTTCCACCATCTGGCCGGCAGTTGCGCGCGACGCCTCGAACAACGTCAACCCGCTCGCGCGGCTCAACTGCAACTCTAACGGCAGCAGGAACTCCGCCAACTCGCGGCAAGCCTCGGCATCATCGCGCGAGTAATCCGCCAAGTGCGCCAACGCCTGCCCGCCCTCGTCCCACGCCCTCCAAATATCAAGCTTCTTCTGCTCCACCTTCCTCCAGCCCAACAACTCTTTCACAACGTCACCAAGCGTCAAGCGCGACAATTTGAACGCCCCCACGGTGTTGAGGAAACTCACCGCGCTGAAAACATCGAGATGCACCCTGCCCGACACGCGCGCCCGGTTGCGCAACCCCACCTTGCGCGAAACCACCTTGCGCGAATCGCGGCCAAGCGAAAAACCCGCCTTAAGCACTGCCGCCCGCTGCAGCAAGTACGGCACGTCAAACTCGTCGCTGTTATACCCCGCCAGCACGTCCACCCGCTTCTCCCTCAACAACCGTCCAAACGCCTCAATCACGCCCTTCTCGGCAGGAAAACTCTCCACGAAATCCTTGGCAATGCGCTTTCCGGCCAGCACGCCGCTACCCCCGCCAGCGCTCCAGCTTACCATCAGCACGGGATCCTTCAATGGGTTAGGCAAGCCTGAAGGGTTGTAAGTCTCAATGTCGAACGCCAACAGCCTCAAGCCCGGCAACGGCACGTCGCCGCAAGCCAACGGCTTCAAGGAAGAAACAACGCCGCCGGAATGCGTGACGGCAAGTTTTCCGCACGGCACCACGCCATTATCGACGAGCCACCTGCGCGTGAACGGAATGTCGTGCTCCAACACCTCGCCAAACCGCTTCAACTCATCGCGCAACGCCGGAACGCCGCCCGGAGAGTCGGCAAAAACCTTCAGCAAACGCCGCGGCACGCCGCCGAAAACGCGCGTTACGGCCTCCACGCGCACCACGCGAGCCTCGCCGCCCCGCACTGCAACGCGACACTTGCCGCACGCGTCAGCCGCCGCGCCGAAATCGCCGGACGGCAACACGTAAAAGTAAGGCTCGAACGCAGCGAACACGCGGCTAGTCTTCCCGTCAAGCCTCTTGACAACTAGCCGCACGCCCCACGCGCCCCCCCTCCGGCGAGCTTCAACATCCAGCAGGAAACACTCGCTCTCCAAAAACCGCCAACCCCGACGCAAGCAAACCCGGCGCAAACCAACGCCCCGCAAACAACGCCTGCAACAATTAAACCCTTGCAAGCTTTTAAAAGCAAGCGCGCGGTAATCGAACGAAAGGAAACGCGGAAAAAAAGAAGCGCACCGGAAAAAAGAAAACGCGCCGGAAAAAAAGGTGTTTGCAAGCTTTGCCGAAAAAAGAAGATTTGGAAACGCTCGTCGCAGAGTTGCGCTCGCTCGACTCGAAAGTCGCCTTGCTGAACCAAAAGCTCGCAACTAGCGACAAGAACGCGGAAGTCATCGCCCGAACGCTCGTAGCGATGAACAACCGCCTGAAAAAACTGGAGGAAGGCTGGCAGGCGCGCGCGCCAAGCGGCGGCGCGAGCGCAAACGCGGAAGAGCTGGAACGAAAGTTCGCGACGAAGCAAGAAATCAAGGAACTCAAGTACGTGCTCGACTCGATAAACCCGCTAGAATACGCCACTATTTCGCAAGTGCGAGAGCTCGTCAACGAAAAGCTCGGCGACGTGAAGAAAACCGCGGCCAGCCTCGCCAAGGAAAAGAAGAAGGACGAAACGGGAATGTTCGAAAAAATGTGAACCTGCCAAAATGCCAATGAAAGCGCGGCTCGAATTACGGCATTACGAAACGCGCAAGTTTGGCAGAATGCGCCTCGCCAAATCAAAGGCAGGCGGCTATCTCGTGCTCTTCCCCCACGCGCGCAACGACGAGGTTTGGAAGCTCGACCCGGCAAACTGGAAAGCCCCCCAAAACCTCGCGCCGGGCGGAAGCACGCGGATAATACTGAAAAACGGCCGCGATGCAGGCTGGGCTTCCAGCGCGCGCGTCATTCCCGACCCGCACCAGACGGCAACAGCAGGCATAGGCACCGACGTTGCCAAAATCTACGCAGCATACCCACCACGCAGCCGCAAGCCCGAAAAAATGACTAGCCTGAACGCAAGGGCGCGCTTGTGGCTCTTGCGCAACGGGTTTGACACCGCCCCGCCGCTCGCAATGCACGTTTCACCGGACGGCAGGCGGACGCTAATCGTGCGAAACTTGCGCAACCTCAAGCACGCCAACACGCAATCAGCACTGCGCGAAATCGTGAAGCTCGAGCAAGCAGGCGCGAAGCCCCACGATTGGGCGCCGGGAATGAACACGGCGTGGCACGGACAACGCATTTGCTTCATCGACACGGAACTGTTCGTAGTGCCGGACAAGAACTTCATGCGGCACTTGCGCAAGATATGGCGTGAAGGCGTGGAAGACGGAAGGCTCTTTTAACCGCGCCTACCCTCCCGCGCTCGCGCTGAATGAATGAAAAAGAAAAAAGGCCGCGCGAACCTTTCTCAACCGCCAAGCCGGTTGAACAAGCTCGCGATGATGCGACCCGCCACCGAACCGCCCGCGGCGGCAGGCTGTGTTTTCGAAACTGGCTGTGGCGACGGGACGATGGTGGGCGGCGCGACTTGGGGCACTTTATCGACAGACCAGTCCTTCACTTCAGGACACTGCCGGTCGTATGCGTACCGCGCAATCACGGTTGCACTTTCGACTACTGCACACAATTTCGTGCCGTCAACATCGTAATCAACAGCGCCATAATCGACCACCTTCGGCTTCGACCACCACGGGCACGCTGAGAAGTTGACTATACAGAAGTTGGCTCTGCAATATGTAGGACTAGGCTTCACGCACTTGTCGCAACCGTACGG
>JBBSWX010000062.1:0-4850 GCA_038046065.1 Microcaldota archaeon
TGTACGAGTGGTTTATTGCGACGTTGTCGGTCCAAGTTACGTTTATCCAAGTGGGCGTGTTAGGCGCGTACGAGGCGGGGTATGATGTGGCGTTGTTTGTGTGGTTGGGTGGGTTGGGGTCGGTGGTGTAGGTGATTTGCAGGCTTGCGTTGGCGGTGGTGTAGTTTTGCGTTTCGTTGTAGCGTGCGGTGACGAGGTAGCCGCTCGCGTTGTTTTGCGTCCATTGGAAGCTTGTCGTGTTGGTGGAGTAGGCGCCGGTGGTGTTGATGTTGTAGTAGGTTCCGGTGTGGTTCCAGTTGAGTTCGAGTGTGCCTTGCGAGTTGTTTTTCGTTGCGGTGAGGTTGGTGGTGTTGGGCAGTCCGACTGTAGTTTGGTTGTTGGGCGAGTTGTTGGCGGTGAGCGTGGCGAGCGTTGGGGCTCGCGTTATGTTTAGCGTGTAGTTGCCGGTTGCGTTCGCCCTGCCGCCAGTGTCGTTGGCGTATGCTTTCAGGTAGTGGTAGCCTGCTGCTAGGCTCTCGTATTTGCGGAAGTATATGCTGGAGTTGCCGGGGTCCTGCAGCGGGGTGTAGTTTGCGCCGTCGATTTCAAACAGCACTACGCTTATCGAACTGGAGTTTTTATCTAGCCACGTTACGTTGATCCAGGTTGCTTGGGATTGGGCGTATATTGTAGGCGAGCTGTTTGCGGTGTTGAAGTAGTAGGGCGCGTCGTTATCTGCGCTTACGGTGGTGAACTGGTAAATTCCGCTGGTTGCCCCGGCGTTGTTGGAGTTGTTGACCCACATGCGCCAGCTTACGTTGGTGTTGGCGGAGGTGTTGACGTTTTGGGTGCGGTTGCTCCAAGCTTCAGTTCCGGTTAGTACTGCGGAGCTTTCGTTTATGAACGAGCCGTTGCCGTTATCGAGAGAGAATATATACGTGCTTAACCCTGCGGAGGAAATCCATTTCATACTGAATTTGATGGCTTCGCCAGCGTTTGTGCTGTTGGTGGCTACGTTAGAGTATTGCGGCGCGCTGTCGTCCGCCTTGCCGTAAGTTACTTCGAGGTACGGCCGGTTGGCGGCAGTGTCGTTTCGGGTGGAAGTTATCGTTCCCGCACTTGCAGACCACGGGTCGCTACAGGTTGCCAACCCGAGTCCGACCGTGAAGTTCTGGGCGCTTGTGTACATTGCCGCCTCGATGTCGGCCGCCGCGGCGCTTCCGAGCGTGATGTTCTTGAAGCCAGTTGTGCTGATGACCGTGGCGTTGACGTAGCTCCTGTCGAGCGTGTTGCTGATGTTGCCGTAAAGGTGCGTGTTTGTGAAGTCGCTGGTGTTCTTAAGAAGGCCGATGAAGTCTATCTCGTTGCAGTATGTAGGCGCGGTTTCGACTTTTACCAGGAGGTTGGCCGAGTATATGGCCGCGCCTTGCGGCAGGCCGGTTCCGCTTGCGTTGCTGAAGTTGAAGTCGAAGAATGGCTTGTAGCTGGCGTCGCCGGAGTATCCCAGGTATAAGCTTGTTCCAACTTGCGTCTTGTAATAGCTTCCCATTTCGACGTAGGAGTAGCCGTCTCCCGCGCCGGTGTAGTTTGTGTACAGTCGTAGCGTCCCGTAGGCGAATGGCATTGTAGTGATTTGGATTGCTTGTGCCGAGGCGGAGTAGTTTTGCGTCTCATTATAGCGCGCGGTGATAAAGTGGCCTGTGGCGTTGTTTTGCGCCCACGTTATGTACGTCGTGTTGAGGGTGCTGTCGTTCAGGCGCATGTTGTGGCCGGTGTTATTGTAAAGGAGTTCTATCGTGCCTTGCGAGACGTTCTTGGTGGCCGTAAAGTTGTATACGTTGGGCTGGGGGCGAGTGCGGTTGGTTGAGCTGCCGTTGGCGTAAACGCGTGCAAGCACGGGAGCTTTTGCTATGGTGAACGTGTTGTTGCCTGTTGCGTTGAAGTTGCCGCTAGTGTCGTTGGCGTAGCTGACCCACGAGTGCGGGCCTGCGGCGAGGCTGTTGAACAGCAAGTAGTAAACGTTACCATCTTTGGTGGGCGTGTAGTTTACGCCGTCGAATTCGATGAGCGCTTGGCTTACCGCTAGGTTGTCGGTCCACGTGGCGTTGAGCCACGCGGTGCCGTTGAGCGCGTAGACCGCGGGCGTGGAGTTGGCGAGGGCGGAGTAGTTTGGTGCTTGTGCGGCTGTTTCGGCCGACACGATTATCACAGTGTAATTGTGGCCGGTCGTCTCGTTTGCCGAAACGTTTGCGGAGATGTTGTACGCGCCGGGAGTGTTGAGGGTTATGCTGACGTTGAACGTGCCGTTCACGTTCGTGTAGGCCGGGTTGGTTTGCGGGCTGCCCGTGCTCCAGTTGACGGTTTCTCGCGTGTATTGGCGCACGCGCACGTACTTTATGCGCATTCCGCAGCCCACCGTGCCGGAGCTGCAGCTTGCGTATATGCTGTTCACTTGGCTTTGCGTCGGCGTGACTGCCTTCGCGCTTGACGCGGCGACGGTGCCGTTAGGGTGGCGTGCCGTGAAGTTGTGGCTCGTGCCGTTGACGTATATTGCGTACGAGTAGTTGCTTCCGGCCGCCGCGGGGTTCGCGTAAGCCCCGTCCCACCGGAAGCAGTTGCCGCAACCTGTTTGTTCAAGGCCCGCGCCGTAGTCCGTCAACCCCGCTGGGCCTTGCGTGCTTCCGTTCGTCGTGACGTGCACCACGTTGTAGCTGAGGTTGTGGTTCGTGACGTTCGCTTCGACTACGAACGGCGTGGTGGAGTTCGCGAACTCGGTGCGGGCGTAAGGCGAGTCGCCGTTCGAGTCCTCGACTCGCAGGAAGCCGTTCGCCACGCTCACTATGCCGGAAACTCCGGTGTAGTACTGCCACCTAGAGCCGAGGCTGCCGCCGTCGAACCCGTCGTAAAACATCATCGTGTTAGCGTGGTTGCTCACGTTTGGTGCGCCCGCCCCGCCGCCATAGTAGGCGTATACCGTTGCGTTGGTGTTGTTCGGCAGGAGGAGTGCTTTGAACCACGCCATCGCGTATTTCGAGTCGCTCTTGTTTTCCGTAAAGAATGGCAGGGCGATTTCGGTGCCGTTCGCCGCAAGCTGAGTGAAGAAGAGGTCGCTGAAGTCGGCGTTCATTTCCGGTTCGTAGGTCACGTTGACGAGAACTTGGTAATTTGTGAGGTTGCTTTCGCCGCCCACGCTGGCGTTTATCGTCTTGCGTTTGAACCACGTGGCGTTGTAGAACCCTGCGGGGGTTATAGGCGTGCCGTTGCGGTAGAACAGCGCAGCCTGGTTTGTTATGTTAAGCCCGTTCCTGAAGCGTGCGGTTCCCCACAAGTATATGCTTTCGCCTGCGGCGGGCGTCGTTTTGGATGCCGTGAGGTTGAGTACGATGATGTCTTGGGCGGTGAACTGGTAGGTTGCGCTGGTTGCGCCTTCGTTATTAGTGTTGTTCGCCCACACTTTCCAGCGTATTATCGAGCCGAACGTCGAGTTGGCCGTCATCGTGCGGTTGCTCCAGTTTTCCGTTCCAGTCATGCCTACCGGTGACTCGTTGATGAACGAGCCATTGCCGTTGTCGAGCGAGAATACGTTCGCGCTTAGCCCGGCGGTGGCGTTCCACTTCAGGCTGAAGTTAATCGCCTCGCCGGCGTTCGTGCTGTTAGTCGAGTTTTGTGAGTAGTCCGGCGCGTTGTTGCCAACGGTATAAGCGATTTCGAGGAACGGCCGGTTGGCGGCAGTGCCCGTGCTTCCCGTGACGGTCATTACCGCCGGCGTCGTCAAGTACAAGCAGGCTCCCCACACGCCTATTGTGATGTTGGGTTGGTTGTTGCCGCCGCTCACCGCGGTTTGAACGTCGCTTTGCGCGGCGCTTCCCAACGACACGTTCACCCAGCCTGTAGTCGTCACGGCCGTGCCGTTCACGTACGCCTTGCGCGCTGTAGTGTTCGTGATGTTCTCGTATAGCGTCACGTCCGACGGGAAGCTGCTGGTGTTGAACCGCAGGCCCATCGAATCGGCGGTTATGCCGCCGTTGTTGCAGTCCGCCGGGAAGCTTGAGACGTAATAGTTCAGGTTCGCCGAGTTGATCGTCGCGCCGGTTGGAATTCCTTTACCGTCGGCGTTGCTTAGGTTGAAGTCGAAGAACAGCTTGTAATTGCTTGTAGCGTCGTAAGGCGTGTACAGGCTCGCGCCGTTCTGGACGCGGCCGTAAGTCGCTGCCATTCCGTCGTAGTAGACGTACCCCGCCCCGCCGCCGGTTGCGTTTGGGTAGATGCGTTGCGTCGCGTAAGTCACGCCGCTTATGCCAACGCCTTCGTTCGAGAGGAGGGTTATGCTTCGCAGTTCTTCCTGCAACGCCCCGAAGGCTGGCGCGTTGACGAACGGCGCGATGGCCAGCAACGCGTATGCTAGCAACAACAGTACGGGTATTACTGCCTGCAAGGCACTGGTTTTACGCAATCTTCCCCCCGCCGGCTTTCCATTTCGGCCACTGCCGCGGCTTCTTTCGGCTAGGCCGCGCATTTCTGCTTCCCTCCGAAAGAGAATGGTTGCGGCTTTATTAAGCATTGTGGTGTTTCTAGAGGGCGGCGCGGTCTTTCCACTCGCGTCGGCATGACGCAAGCGTTCTCTTATTCGCGCTTGGGCGCCTAACTGCCGAATTCCGTCAGGGACTTTTGTTTCTTTTGCAGGCCGCGTATCTTGGCGGAGGGGTTGGCTATCTCGTAGTCTAGCTTGTAGTACTCGAGGCCTTCCTGCTCTAGCATTGTTAGAGCGTTGGGTGTGACGTGCGGCGAGCACAGCACCCCGCGGACTGCTTGCCCACGGCGTTTCGAAAGTTCCTTGACGTAGCGCGCGAGTTGCGTCACCGCGTCGAGCC
>JBBSWX010000063.1:0-10450 GCA_038046065.1 Microcaldota archaeon
GATGTTTACGAAGAGAGCTTGTTGTTGCACGAGAAGCTTGGCGGCAAGCTGAAGGTAGTGCCGCGCATGCGCCTGAAGTCCAAGCGCGACCTTGCCCTTTTGTACACGCCGGGCGTGGCCGAGCCTTGCCGCAAGATCGCCGCGCGTCCCGACGACGTTTTCAAGTACACGATTAAAAGCAACTGCGTGGCGGTTGTTTCAGACGGCAGCGCAGTGCTCGGCCTAGGGAACATCGGCGCGGCGGCGTCCATTCCCGTGATGGAAGGCAAGGCGCTGTTGTTCAAAGAGTTCGCAGGAATAGACGCGTTTCCGATTTGCGTTGATTGCCACGAACCGGAAGAAATCATTCGCGTGGTGCGCGCCATCGCGCCGGTCTTCGGGGGGATTAACCTCGAGGACATTTCGGCGCCAAAGTGCTTTGCGGTGGAAGAGCAGTTGCAAGACTTGGGCATTCCCGTGATGCACGACGACCAGCACGGCACGGCGATAGTCGTGGCTGCCGGTGTGTTGAACGCGTTGAAGGTTGTCGGCAAGAACCTTGGCGACGCTACGGTCGCGATCAGCGGGGCTGGCGCCGCGGGCACGGCCGTCGCAAAAATGTTTTTGACCAAGAAATTCCGGGTGAAAGACGTCTTAGTAACCGATTCTAAAGGAATAGTTTCGCGCGGGAGAAGCGACTTGAATGATTGCAAGAAGCAACTCGCCGCGGTGACAAACAAAACCAACCGTTCCGGCGGGCTGCAGGACGCGATGCGCGGCGCGGATGTTTTCATCGGCGTTTCCGCACCCGGCATAGTCACGCGCGAGATGGTTGGGGGAATGGCTCGCGACGCAGTGGTTTTCGCGATGGCGAACCCCGTGCCGGAAGTAATGCCGGACGAGGCGGCAGCCGCGGGCGCGAGGGTGGTTGGTACTGGCCGCAGCGATTTTCCCAACCAAGTGAACAACGTGCTTGCTTTTCCCGGAGTTTTCAGGGGCGCGTTGGATGCGCGCGCGCCAAGAATTTCCGAGGGCATGAAGCAGGCGGCCGCCATCGCGCTGGCGGGAATGGTGAAGCAACCGTCGGAAGAGCGCGTGTTGCCGGACGCGTTGGACAAGCGCGCGGCTCGCAAGGTGGCTAGCGCGGTGAGGCGCGCGGCGTTGAAGGAGTTCGGCGCGAAGGCGTGAGTTTCTTCCACAAGCGCCAGGCTGCCTTGCGCGCGCTGCGGGACGCTTCGAAAGGCCGGGAGAACACCGCGTCGAAGACGGTCGTCACTTTGCCCATAGCGCGTTCCACGCCTTTCGGCAATTGTTCGACTCTCGCGCCTTCAACTTTCCGCAAGTGCTCTGCGTGAAACCCGCCCACGAACGCCACGTCGGTGGGCTTCCACTCGCGGCTAAGCATTCGGCGGGCCATTATGCTTGAGCGCCACTTGGCGAGCTGCAGGCCTTTTGTTGCCGATTGCATTTCCAGCCTTGCGATTCGCGCTATCTTCAACAGCCACAGGCGGCGTGATTTGAACAGTGATTTAAGTAGTTCTTCCTTGCTGGCGTTGAACCGCGCGTGGCCGGCGTGGAAAGCGGCGGGCGTCTCAAGCCAATAAACGCCGTGGCCTTTCTCGCGCGCGTGCCTTGCCAAAGCCGTGAAGAAATCGGTTTCATGCGTTTCTTGAGACAAGCGGATCGTTAACGCCTTGAAGAGGGGCGGAAGGCGCGAGGATGCCTGCAAGCCGTCCATCTCCAAGCCCACGTAGAATTGGGGGGGAGTTGGTCTATCAAACGTTTTGCGGCAGGCAAGTTTTTCGGGGCGTGCTCGAGGCCGATTATGCGAGGAAGCGTGCGCGTTGCAGGAAAGCGTATTGCAGGGTGCGGGTTGACTGACGGGCTGGCTTCGGGGCGGCGCGTTTGCATGAAGGGGGATTGCGCGCCTTGTGCTTAAAAAACCGTTACGTTTTTATGCTTGCCCGGCTTACTGTAGATTCCCAGAGAGGTGAGCTAGTATGGCTTTGACGTGCAAGGCGTGCGGCGCGAGCAAGCCGTCGCCAAGCTGCCCGAAGTGTTCGGATGACGAGGAGCGAGTAACGTTAGCGGAGTTGAACGGCAAGGCCGTGTGCACGGCGTGTGCTTACAGCCAGTTGCTGCCCAAGCACTGCGGCTGGGAGATGACCATAACCACCTAGCGCGCGCTTTAAGCCCGCGAGTGTGAATTACCCCTGCCTGAAGGCCGGGGCTTCCAGTTGATTCGGCGAATCAATTGTTTCCCGTGCACGGGACGGCAATCCCGAACCCAAGCGTGAACGCTCGGGATTGACGTCGGGTGCTTCAGGAACGCGCGAGGAACTCGGCAGCCAGCACCACGAGGTAGCTAACTAAAAGGATTACGCCCGCCTTGCGGTTGAACTCGCCTTTGAACAGGAAGTAGAAGAACACGATGGTTATGCCGATGATGGCGGGCGTGGTGACGCTGGCGGTGGCCGCGTCTATTGTTATTGGCTGCAGCAACGCGATTATGCCAACGGTCACGAGGAGCGTGAAGATGTTCGAGCCGATGGCTTCCGACACGACGAGCTCGTCGAAACCCCGGCGGCTGGCTTGCAACGCTGCCGCAAGGTTGGGTATGCTGGGTCCCAGCGCGCCTATCGTGAGGCCGATGAACAAGTCGGAGATGTTGAAGAGCGACGCGAAAGAAATGAGGCTGTTTGTGAAGAGCTCTGCACCGGCAATGAGCATCAAGCCGCCCACTGCGAGTATCAACGCGCCGCTTCGTATTTGCAGTTGGCCCAGCCCCAGCTTGCCCGTAAGTTCGAGGCTTTTGCTTATGGACGCTGCTTCCTGGTACTGCTCGCGCGCGGCCAGCTGTTTTTCTTGCGCGTAGACGTTGACGACGTAAGGCACGAGCAGCAGGAGTAGGATGATGCCGTCGCTGCGGGTGACTGTCAAATCTCCCAGCGCGACTGTCGCGACGATGAGCGTGGCGACGAGCATGAACACGCCGTCGCGCGTGACGACGTGGCGGGGCACGCGCAGCGGGCGGAGGAAGGCGGCGATGCCGATTATCAAGCCCAAGTTTACGATGACCGAGCCTATGCTTGAGCCCAAGCCTATTCCCGCGTGGCCTTTAAACACGCTGGCTACTGCGACTGCAAGTTCAGGCAAGCTCAATAACAGCGATACGAGCAAGAGGCCTACGGCGACGTTCGTCGTGCGCAGGCGGCGGGCGACGGTGGAGACTGCGTCGGTAATCCACTCGGAACCCTTGAGAATCAAACCCAGGCCGATTGCGGCTGAAAGCACTTCAAAAAACAACAGCGTCACCCAAAGAGCTTACGCAACGTGCGTTTATTACTATTACATTGCGCGCGCTTAGGCGATTCTTACAGCAAACTGATTTTTTCAGCAGCTTGCGCCTTCCTTTCCACACTCACTCTGCGCAATGCCTCTCGGAGTTTCCCGCGCCAAACGCTCTTCAGCTCGCGCGCCTTGCAGTCGGCCACGGCGTTCGCGACGAGCGTCTTGTCCACGCCGAGAAAATGCAGGGCGGCGAGCGGTTGCGAAGCGAGGCCGTCGTGCCGCGTGGCGTCGCGAACAATTCCCGCCAAAGTTTTGTGCGAGTAAGCGTCAAGCTGGCCTATTTTACTTTCGAAGTTGGCGATGGCTTTCAACGTGTTCGGATGGAGGCCTGCCACAGTTGTTATAATACCCGGCCGGGTTGCGCGCGAGAGCCTGCGTCCTGGTGGTTGCGGGCCGAACGGCAACTCCAACGGTCTTGAAGGCATGCTTTTTCGTTGCACGCGCGCGTTTTTATTGCTTGCGAAAGTAGTTTCAAGGGAAGAGATGACAAAACGTTTTGGGAGGAGATCTGCCGTGAAGAGCCTCGTGTTGAACTTGAAGAATTACCCCGAATCGAGTGGAGCGAACGCCGTGCAGTTTGCGAAGGCGGCGGCAGGCGCGAAGGCGGAAGGCTGCGAGGCTATCGTGTGCCCGCCGCAGTTGCAGTTGGAGGGCGTGTGCCGCGCGGTTGCCGGGACGACTATTTTCAGCCAACACGCCGACGCCGCAACGCCCGGCAAAACTACTGGCGCAATCACGCTGGAAGCTCTTAAGCAAGCTGGGGCGAGCGGCACGCTGTTGAACCACAGTGAACGGAAGGTTTCGCTGCAACACGCAGAGTTTGTCTGCAACAAGGCGCGAGAGTTGCAGATGCGCGTTGTTGCTTGCGCCGATTCGGTTGAAAAAGGAATCGAACTCGCGCGTTTCTCCCCGTGGGCGGTTGCGGTGGAACCCCCCGAACTCATCGGCACGCTGCGAAGCGTCAGCAACGAGAACCCCCAAATAGTGACTGACGCAGTAAAGCGAGTAAAAGCCGCAAACCCCGGAGTGCTCGTTTTCGTCGGCGCGGGAGTCGCCAACGCCAATGACTGCGCGAAGTGCATCGAGCTCGGAGCGGACGGCGCGCTCGTCGCCACTGCGTTCGTCATCGCCAAGGACAAAACGCGCTTCGTGCAAGAGTGCTTGAACGCAATGGCGTAGTTTTACATTCTTTCCGGCACGCCGATGTCTAACAGCGCGAGGCAGTTTTCGAGCGTTGCTGCCACCGCGCGCGTTATCGCCAAGCGTTTTTCACGCTCTTTTCCCGCCGCGGTGAGCACGGGACAGTTTTCGTAGAAAGCCGAGAACGCGGCTGAAAGCTTGAGGGAGTAATCGCACAAGGCGTGCGGCTGCAAACCGTTGCAGGCATAATTGACGACCTGCGGGAAGGAAGCCGCCAGGCCAGCCACGTTCTTCTCCGCGTCGTTGAACCCTTGCATCTCGCCCGGCATCCGCAGCTTGCCTGCCTTGCGCAGGATGTTGCGCGCACGCACGCACGTGTACTGCACGTACGCGCCAGTGTCGCCTTCGAAACTCACGGCCGTCGCGGGGTTGAACGTGATGTTCTTCTCGCTGCCCACGCGCAGGAAAGCGAACTTGAGGCTGCCCACGCCCACGGTTCGTGCGATTCCGTCAAGCTCGTCCTCCCGTATGCTGGCCTTGTGCGCGATTATCCTCTCGACGTTGTGGCTCGTTTTAACCCCGCCGGCTCCATGAATGTCTTGGCCTTCCACACTACCGAGTTGTTTTCTCGCGGCATCCACCGCATCGTGAAGCACGTCGTCCAGAAACACGACGCGGCCTTCGCGCGACGATATCTTTCCCCCTTCGAGGAAGACCAGCCCGAAGCCCACGTGCCGCAACTTCCCAGCGTAAGGCCTGCCCAACAACTCCACAGTCTTGTGCCACTGGCGGAAGTGGTTATCCTGCTCGCTCGCCGTGATGACCAGCGACTCGTCGTACTTCCATTTCTTGAACGCCCAGTCTTCCCGCGCTATGTCGCGCGTGATGTAGAGCGTCGTGCCGTTGCTGCGCATCAGCACCGTGTTAGGCAAACCGTGCGGCTCCAGCCGCAACACCGTCTCGCCTTCCTTGTCCACGAACGCAACGCCGGCCTTGACGCACTCGCCAACGCGCTTCACGGCAGCCTTGATGAACGCACTTTCTCCCGTGACTACCTCAAAGTCGCTGCCTTTCACGCGATAGGCCAGCCCCAACGCGCGCCAGTTGGCTTGAAAACCCCGCAAGCTCACTATACGAATCTTCTCGGCCTTGCCCAACGTTTCCGCGTCGCCTTGTTCCAGCAGTTCTTGCACCTTGCGCGCCTTTTCCGCCAGTTCGGGTCGTGCGTCTATCTCGGCGTGAATGCGCTTGTAATACTCGAGCAGCGCGCGCTCGTCGGCAGCGGCGGGAAGGTCTTTAAACTCGTCGAGCGCGACTATGAGCTTCGCCACTTGCGTTCCAGAGTCGCCTAGCCACGTGTAGCCGTGCGCTTGCCACCCGCACGCGCGCTTCAGGCGCAGTATGCTTGCGCCGAGTATCGTCGAGCGAATGTGGCCAATGTGAAAAGGCTTGCCGACGTTAGGGTCGCTGTAATCTATTGTGAACACTTTGCCTTTGCCCAAACCGTTTTTCCCGAAATCGCCTTGCAGGCGGCACGCTTGCTTCACGGCGAGCGCGTAGTACGCGTCTGAAGCCTGAAAGTTGACGAAACCCCCCACCGCCGAGGCGCAGTTGATGAAGTGCCTGCCTTGTACAGCATTGATTTTCGCGGCAGCCTCCCCGGCAATCGCGTCAGGCTTCTTCTTAAGCTCTCCAGCGAGCCTGAAGGCGCTCGAATCGCTCAACACGCCGAACGAAGCGTCGCGCGGCTCGGCCAAGCTGCTTCGCCCAAGCGCGCCCACCACTAGCTCTCGCGCCTCTTCCTCCAGGAGGGCGCGCGCGTAATCCTCGAACTGCGGTACTTTCACTAGCATAGGAAAACATTACTTAGGGAGGGCATTTAACCCTTACCGCACCGGGGGAAACTGCCCGGCAAGCATCCGGAACCGGCATAATTTCCGCGCAAGCAAACGCTTAAATAACATACAACCATCTAGTTATATGGGTGTATGCTTTTGAGGACGACAGTCATTCTTGACGACGCGCTTTACACGAGGCTCGCGCGCGTTTCAGTCGAGAAGTACGGCAACGCAAAGAGCTTGTCGCGCGCGTTGAACGACTTGCTTTACAATGCGTTTTCCAGCGAGCAGGCGCCTGAAAGCATGTTTGGAGCTTGGAAAGGCGAGAAACGCCTCAGTGCGCGTGGCTTGCGCGAGGAGGGGGAGCCGCATTGAAGGTGTTGGATTCTTTCGCGTGGTTCGAGTATTTCTCCGGTTCGGCCGCAGGACGCGTCGTTGCCGGGCTCTTGGCTTCAGGCGAGCGCTTGGGAACGCCTGCGACGTGCGTCGCGGAAATCAAGAGGAAGCGCAAGCGCGAAGGAGCGCCTTGGGAAAAGGAGCTGCAGTTCATCGCCTCGCGCAGCGAAGTCTTGCCCGTAACGCTGAAGGCCGCGCAACTGGCGGGCGACGTGGAGCAACTGCATTTTGCCGACGCGTTGGTTTACGCGGTCGCGCTTGAGCACGGCGCGGTTCTCGTGACTGGCGACGCCCATTTCAAGGCATTGCCGCGCGTAAAGCTGTTGTAAGCCGCGCGGCTCTGTTGAAAAAGTCCCACTTTCAGACTTGATGTTTTTTCAAAACTGGTTTTGGCAGCCTAGTGGGAAAAGACTAGCGTCAATAAGCGAAACTTCAACTGCCCGAAGTTTGCCGCTATGAAAACTCCCGAGACTTCCAACAAAGCCGCTAGGGATAGATACCTTCGGACTGGCGGGTTCTGTTCCCGAAGCCATTCGCAGCCTTTTTATTCCCGCGGGGAGTACTTTCTGCAGGTTAGTGGGAGTTGCAGGGGAAGAGCGGCAGTAGCTTGCGCTATTGTTGGCGTACGGGGGGTATCGCTTGGCTGATGAAAGTTTGTTGAAAAAGTTTTTGAAACTCCCCGCTTACCGGGCGGTGGAGGACAAGTGGTACGCCTTGTGCGACTGGCTCGAAAAGTCGGGCGTAAAGGTGTACGAGTGGTACGTGGAGCCCGTCGAAAGGCGGGGAGTGCCTAGCCTCATTCTCACCGCGTCAATCCTCCTTTTGCTCGCAATCTTCGCAACGTTCCTGGCGTTGCCGCAGCCTGCAAGCGAAACGTCGTTCTTGCTGCGCGTGGTGAGCGAAAACGGCGCAATAGTGCCTAATGCGTTCATCAAAGTGTATGACGGCGAGAGTGAAGTTTATTCCGGCAAGACGAATGCTGGAGGCACGCTCACGCTCGCAAGCCTGCCGGCAAAGCTTTTGAACGTGACCGCATCCGCCGCAGGTTTCAAGACCGCCAGCAAAGAGTTCGACTTTACGGCACTGCGTACCGGTCTCGTGAGCCTCGAGTGCGCTTCCGCCTCGTGCCGGGCGCGCATTGCACGGCCGACGCCCCGTGCGTTCGAGCCGCCGGTCGTGCCGCCAATAGAATTTTCGCCGCCCGACTGCGTGGAGTTAGGCAACTGCCCCCAGCCGCCACAGCGCGCCGCGTCGCTGGCAGTCACGCTGCGTTCGAGCGCAACCGGACAAATATACGAAGGCGCTGCGCTCGTGAAGCTGTTTGAATATCCCGGCGTGACGATTATTGAAGAGAAAGAGACGGAGGGAGGCATTGCCGTGTTCGGCAGCGTAGCTTCCGGCAAGCGAATGACTGTGGCTGCGCAAGGCGACGGGATACTGCCGGTCGAGTACGGCAGCGAGGAAGAGTTCTACCTCGAGTCAGGAGAGTTGCGCAAGCTCACGCTCGTCGTGACGCCGCTGGACGAGAAGCTGCTCGCACCCACGCGCATTGACGTTAATGACACGCAAGGCCTGTCCCTAAAGGCGTGGTTGCGCGTGGTAAAACCGGGCATCACCACGCCGTTGGTGTCGAAGGAAGTTGACGGCGGAGCCACCCTGTTGCTTGAGGCAGGCCAACAGTACGCGGCGGAAGCTTCGGCGGACGGCTACGCCAGCATGTCAATAGCCGTGATGGCTGGAGTTAACACTACGCTAGTCTTGCCGCAATTCACGCCGCCGTTATTCACGCCTAACGTGCCCCGCTGTGAAGTGGCCGCAATTCCTCAGCAAGTGGAAGCAGGAGTGCCGGCGGCGATTGAAGTCAGTTACTTTGATTTGCCTGCCGCCCCTGCCGGCGGCAGCATCAGCGTGAAATGCGGAAGCCTGCCGGTGCAGGCGGAAGGGTGTTACGGAACGACCGGCAGTTGCACGGCGTCGTGCGCGCCCGGGACGGGTTCCGCGGCGGTAACCGCTTCACCCACCGGGGCGTCTTGCGGAACGACGTTGTACTCGCAAGGAAGCTACTGTACAGTCCTCGCGCCGGGCAAGGTGAATGCCGGCAGTAGTTTCAACGTGCTAGTGCTTGCGCAAGCGGAGAGCGTGAACATAGAGTGCGGCAACCGCATTTTGCGGGCAGCTTGCAGCAACGGCGCGTGTCCCGCAACGTGCTTCGCGGCGGTCGAAGGAAGCGTTGCAATAACCGCAAGCCCTGCAGCCGCGTATGGCGACGACCCTACCGCGTCGTGCGGCGCTACGACCACCGCGTTCGGCAGCCTGCCCCAACCGCAGGCGTGCGCCTTAACGCGGCTTGCAGGGCAAGCTAAGACCGGCGCGCAGATAGATTACGCAGCGGTATTGTCAGGCAAGCCCAGCGTTCAGCAGGTTACCGTCGATTTCGCAGGCGTGGCTGAACAGGGTTCTTGCACGCCCGCTGCCGGAGGGGCGTTGTGCAGGTTTTCGCACGTTTTCGACTCGCCGGGCTCGAAAGCGATAGTGCTGGAAGTAAACGCAACCGCGTCGTGCAGGCTTGACGACGTGGTGTTCGCGCCCGACTTTTCTAGGGGGCCGGAGTGTTCGCTTGCAGTCAACCCTGCGGTAGTTGGGGATGCCGGAGTGGCGCAGTTCGACTTGACGTACTCGCAGTTGAACCAACCGCTGGCGGGGAGCGTTGCTGTAAAGTGGGCTGGCCAACAGCTTCAACTGGAGGGTTGCAGCGGCAGTCAAGGCTCGTGCTCGGCAGTAATTCCCGTCGTCGTGGCGGAGTTTACGGACGCGGCGGCAGTTGTGCGCGAGGGAGGCGCGTCGTGCTCGGCGCAGCTTGCCGCAATGCGTTCCACCGGCGGTGGCGTGCCGCCTGCACCCCGGTGCGAGTTGTCGTTATCCCCCAACCCGGTTGTTGAAGGGAGCGCAACGACTGTGACGGTAAGGCAGTTTAACGTTGATGAGAATTATGCGGAAGTTGACTGCGGCGGCGAGTTGCTGCAGGTGAAATGTGTCGAAGGCGAGTGCGTTGCCGAGTGCGTTGCTGGAAAGGATTCGCGCGTGGTTTCCGCAACTGTGGGAGGCATTTCGTGCAGCGACACGCTTTTCACGCAAGGAGGCGGCTCTTGCCAAGTAACTGCGCCTGAAACTGTGAGTGTGGGCGAAGCTTTCCAAGTTTTCGTTACAGCCAATTCCGGGGAAGGCGTGAGCGTGAACTGCAAGGGTTCAAAGACGCCCGCCCAATGCAACCAAGGGCTGTGCTCGGCAACGTGCGCGCTTGAAGCTGAAGGAAGCAGTGCGGTAACGGCCAGCGCGGGAAGTGCAAGCTGTTCCGCTACGGTGACGGCGGTGGCGCTGCCGCTTGGCGACGAACCGTCTTGCAGGATATTAAAGCTCATTCCGGGAGACGGCGCGCCGGGCGTGGAAGCCGCGTTCAATGTTATTGCGCAAGGCGTTTCCAACATTGCGAGCGTCAACACGTTTTTTGACGGGGAGGAAGTTGCTGGAGCGTGCAACTCGCTGGGGAGCGCGGTCGTTTGCAGTTACAGTCACGCGTTTGCCGAACCGGGTTCGAAGGTGGTGAGCGCCACGCTCGCGGGCGGTTCAAGCTGCAGCCTTGACGTGGTTGTGCAAGGCGGGGGAAGTGGCGGGAGTGGCGACGGAGACGGCGGAAGTGGTGACGGCGGAAGTGGCGGTGGCGACGGAGCCGGCGGCAGTAGTGACGG
>JBBSWX010000064.1:0-8085 GCA_038046065.1 Microcaldota archaeon
GTTTCCTGCACGAGAAACGATGCATTCTCGCCGTCGAGCTTTCGCCTCATTTCAGCGAGGCTGTGCTCGAGCTCGTGAATAGTGTGTATCCCCACGACTACGAGACCCCGTTCGGTCTTGTGGCGAATGTTGGGGCCGGTGGCTTTCAACACGAAAGGGGGTTTCATGGCAGAGGCTTGCTGCAGTAATCCTCGCGTGCTTTCGTCGCAGACCGTTCTTACCATCGGCAGCTTGTACTTGGCGAGGAGGGCGCGCGTCTCGCCGAAGGGGATTAGCATACTGTTCTTGAACTGCAGGCGTGCATAAAAAAGTGCGTTTGCGCGCTTTTTTCGGGCGGCGTATTGATGGCTCGTTAGCCCTTCCCGTTGATGAAGGCATCCAGCCGCTTCAAGTCTTCTTCCGACGCCCCTTCCGCCCGGAGTTCCTTGCGGGCTTGTTCGCGGCTTTTTCCCGCTTGCAACCGCCGCTTGAAGGCTTCCGCCAGAATGCTGGTTTCATCAAGCCGTAGTAATTCCTGCTGTATTGGCGCATCGATTTTGAGCCTTTTGAGTTCCGCAAGCTGGTTGTACACGGCGCCGTACCACGTGCGCTTGACGCTTTGCCGCTTGCACTCTTCGAGGATTACGTTCCAGTCGAGGTTGGTGCTGCTGGCAATGGCGGCAATGTCGTCCACGTCCCCCGGGCGGTTCGTTATTGCCTTGAAAAATGCCACGTCCTCGTTTGAGAGCAAGTGCACTGCAAGGTTCCCGAACTCCGCGAAAAGAGTGCTGCGCCGCTTCATGGACGGCGTCAGAGCTAGCTTGCCCATCACAGTCCTGCCGAAGACGTCGAACCGCGAGTCGCCCCGGATCCAAATGCCTCCAGTCGCATGCATCAGCTCGTAAGGCGCGGCCAAGTTCTTTTCTTCCGTGAAACCGATTTTCTGCAGGGCGCCCGCAAACGCCCGCGCTTGGGTTGGTTCCTCGAAAACCATGTCGACGTCCTTCGTGGTCGCCTTCTGGTTCCGGAACACCATCGCGCCCCCGCCGAACACGAAGGCGTTCATCAGTTCGGGGAGGATGCCGCCGGCCTCTGACAATGCCTTCCGCAATCCTGCATCATTGAGCCGCTGGTTCATTCAACAACCATCGAGCCGCCTGCCTTCCGTTTCCCCTGCGGCGTTAAGCCATAAGTCTTTTCCTTCAGCTCGTTTACGCGCCGCAGCTCCTCGTAGAGGCCTGAAACAAGAAAGCGCTTGGCCGCTTCCGCAAGCAACCGGTTGTTCAAGTCGTGGCGCGTAGCGAGGAAGATTGCCAGGCTCGTCCGATCCCCAGCGTGCTGCGGAAGGGTGGCGAGGAGGAGGGCGTGCGCGAATTGCTCCTCGATCCGTAGTTGGTGCGCGCTGCCGTCAAGTTGGTAATAATAATCCGTGTGCGAAGTGGGTGTAAGCGGCAAGCCGGAGCGAATCAGCGCAGTCATGCCCGTCACAGTGAATCCGGCAGGAACTTGCCGGGCGTCAGTCCGAAGGACCACGTGTTTTCCCACGCGTACGCTTACGTTGTAACCCTGCAACCCTTTCTGCGCGCGCAACTGCAGCCAGTCCGCGCATGCGGCCGCGAAGCCGCTCACGAGCCCGTCAGTTACCGCAAACCGCTGGGCTTCGTAAAGCTCCATGGCCACGCCGGCCGACCTCAGTTTTCTTACAGTCTTATTCACTGTCGCGCGCGAGCACGCGCACTCCTCGTAAAGCCTTTCCTTATCCGCGCCTTCGATGAACGGCCCAGCAACTACTAGTACGTCCAAGGCGAACCCTGAAAGCCACTCCTCGATTCGCGCGTTGGGGCGGGATTGGAGCAAGCGCTTGAACGCCTGCGCGTGAGCCGCCTCGGAGATGCAGACCATCTTTTTTACGCCTTCCTTGGAAGCGGACGCCAATCCCTTGTCCTGCAAGCTGCGCGCCACCCGGGACGCGAGGCTCTTGGACGCGCCCAAGGAAGCCGCTAGCTGCCCTACGGCCTTAGGTGACTCCGAGAGTACTGACAACGCCCTCAATTCCAGGACACTAAGCTTTAGCATACAATAAACGTAAACTAACGCCTTAATATAGTTTACTAATAGTAACTATAATTAACTTTTCTGTAAATAATAGCTTAATTCGTATACTATTCTTGTTTTCATGGCGTCCTTTGTGGTTGGGTTGGGGAGGCCGTCATTTTTTCAAACCTCCCCTAAATAAATACTGCGGGGGCTTTAGTTGTTGGATGAAACTGCGTTTTCTTGGCGCGTGCCGGCAGGTGGGCCGCAGCCAGTTGGAGGTTGACTGCGGGGGCTTGTCGTTGCTTGTCGACTCGGGCACGGCGTCGAAAGGCGAGCGTTTTCCTTTGCTGCCGTCGCGCGAGCCTGACGCGTGCATAGTGTCGCACTGCCATCTTGACCACTCGGGTTTCTTGCCGTTGTTTTACCGCAAGCGCAGGTTCCCGTGGCTTTCTACTTTTCCCACCGTTCCGTTGGCGAGCTTGTTGTGGCACGACGTGATAAAAGTGCTTTCTTCGCGTGGCGAGGTGCCTTACTTTTCAGAGAAGGAGATTAAGGAGGCGGGCAAGCATTCGGTGTGCCTGCCTTACGGCGAGGCGTACGAGTTTTTCGACGGCACTGCCGCCACGCTTTTCGACGCAGGGCACATTGTGGGCAGCAGCCAAGTTTTAGTGGAGAGCGGGTCGAAGGCGTTGTTGTACACGGGCGATTTGAATTACTCCGACACGCGCAACCACCGCAAGGCCGTCGTGCCGTTGAAGGGCGTGGACGCGCTCGTGCTGGAGAGCACTTACGGCGACCGCGATCATCCTGCGAGGCGTGATGTGGAAAGGGCGTTTGTTGACGCGGTTGAGGAGGCTTGCGAGGAAGGTAACGCCATCGTGCCTTGCTTCGCAGTTGGCCGGACGCAAGAGGTTCTTCAAGTGCTTGAGGCGCACGGCGTGAAGTACCGCGTGTGGGTGGATGGGATGGGCCAGAAGACTTGCGAGCTTGCCGCGGATTTTCCTTCGTACTTTCGCGACAGCCGGGCGTTGGCGAGGGCGGTTGGCAAGGCGGGTTTCATCGAGGACGGCCGCCAGCGGCGGCAAGTGGCGGGCGGCAGGGGGAATGTCATCGTGACTACCGCGGGGATGCTTGATGGCGGGCCTGCGTTGAGTTACATCAACTACGCGAACCGCGCGGGCAAGGGCGCGGTTTTGCTCACGGGTTTTCAAGTGCCGGGCACGAACGGCGCGATGCTCGTCTCGAGCGGAAGGCTGCGTGACAAAGGCCGCATCACGCCCATCTCATTGCCGGTGCGCCAGTTTGATTTCAGCGCGCACTCGGGGAGGCGCGAAATGGTGAGTTACGTTAATAAGGTGCAGCCGCGCAAAGTTTTTTGCATTCACGGCGATGAGGGCGTGTGCGAGTCGCTCGCCGCAACCCTCGAGGGGGAGGGTTTCGACGCTACTGCCCCCGAGGCGGGAAGCGAGTTCAAGGTGTAAACAACATGGCGTTACCGAAATCTTCAGTCGATGGGCGCGAGGCTCTCCGCGAAAATGCGTTGAGGCGGGCGCGCGTGCAGGAGTATAACCACTTCGTGCGCCGCTTGAAAGTCATAACGCGGGATTGCGTGAAGCTTCAACGGCTGGCTCGACAGGTAAATTTGCACGAGCTCGTCGTTACGCGTTTTGGCGAGTCGCTCGCGCAGCTTCGTCACCTTACGCCGCTCGCGTTGCCGCCTGCCAGTGCGGGGTTTGAGGCCGAGGCGGCAGCGCACGCGCAGAGCACGCGCGATTTCGCTGCTGCCGCGTTGCATCACGAGCTTAATAATTCCACCAGTCCGGTGTTGGGCCAGGTAGAGTTGGCTAAGCTTAGAGGCGGTATCAGCTATGAAGCTTGCCGTAAGATACTCGATTTAGTTCAGCGCATCAATGTTCAAGCTATGCTTTTCAAGAGCCGAAGCACTGAGCTTCACATTGCCGCCAAGCCTAACGGCCAGCTTTACGCCGTGAGGCATTTTGCCGAGCACGGAAGCTTGGGGTCGTTCGCGAGTAATAAGCAAAGCTAAGCGAAACGTTGTCCGCGGCTATGCGGCGTTATCTAAGCTTTAAGCTTGCGCGCGTGCCGGTGATGACTCCGAGTTGCTGCAAGTCGCTTACCGCCTGCTCGATGTCTTGAGTGGTATAATGCTGGCCGAGCTCGTCGGCCTTCAAGTGCCCGATGCCAACGCTGCCGTTCCCGCTAGCCACTAGGTCGAGGATGCGGGAGTGTGCGATGCCAAGCTTCTTGCCTGCCTTAAAGTATCCAACGACTTGCGGGGTTGCGTGCCATTCGCCGCCTTTCTTTTCAGTCAAGTGGGCTTTCGCAAGCGCGCTAAACTCTCCTTCAAAAAATTGTTGTGCGTGAGCTGCACGGTCAACGTGGCTTGCTTGCCCGCCGATAAGCGGGTGGTTGTACAAGGAATTAACAGTGTGGCCGATTGCTCTCAACAGCGGGGGGTGTGGAAGGTGGAGATCCTCTGCAACTGAAACGGAGCCGTGCTGCGCCAAGTGCTGCAAGAGTTTCGTGCGTCGGTTGGATAATGTTGTCATACTAAACAATTATCTGCGACTTTTTTAAGCTTTGCGCGCGCCCAAGGCGTTATGGAAACCACTATTTTTGCAGGGGGTTGTGCCGCGTGATTCTCGTTTTCAACTACGGCGGGCAGTACGCGCATTTGATTGCGCGCCGCGTGCGCGAGTTGGGGGTGTACTCCGAGATTGTTCCGCCTGAAATTACTGCTGTCGAGGCGGCCGCACGCAAGCCGCAAGGCATCATCCTATCGGGCGGGCCGGCGAGCGTTTTCGGGGAGGGCGCGCCTTCCATTGACGCGGCAGTGCTGCGGCTTGGCGTGCCGGTTCTCGGCATTTGTTACGGCCACCAGTTGCTTTGCAAGGCGTTGGGCGGCGTGGTGAAGCCTGGCGGCCGGAAGGAATTTGGCAAGGTCGAGTTGCAGGTGGGGCGCGGCTCGTTTTTGCTTGAAGGCATTCTTTCGCCGCAGGACGTGTGGTTTTCTCACGGTGATTTCGTCGAGTCGCTGCCGCAAGGATTCGCGGCTGTTGCTTCCACTGCGGATTGCGCTAATGCGTGCGTGGAGGACGCGGGGCGGAAGTTGTTTGGCGTGCAGTTCCATCCGGAGGTGGTGCACACGCCGTGCGGCCGTAGGGTTCTCGAAAACTTTTTGTTCAAGGCGTGCGGTTGCGGGCGCGAATGGCGGGCTGGCGGGCAGGTGGAACGGCTTGTCGGCGAGATACGTGCGCGCGTGGGCGGGGAGAAGGTGCTCATCGGCATTAGCGGGGGGGTGGATTCGCTCGTGGCAGCAACGCTCATTCGCAAGGCTGTGGGCGGCTCGTTGCATTGCGTGCTTGTCGACCACGGTTTGATGCGCAAGGGCGAGGTTGCGGAAGTGGAGGGTTACTTGCGCGAGCAGGGGTTCAACCTCGTGGTGGAGGATGCGTCGCAAGATTTCCTTTCTGCGTTGCGGGGGGTTGTCGACCCGGAGGAGAAGCGGCGCGCGATTGGCTTCAAGTTTATCGAGGTTTTCGAGCGGGCTGCCGCGCGGCTTGCGGTTGAGGGCATTCGTTTTCTTGCGCAAGGCACTATTTATCCCGACCGCATTGAGAGCGCGCAGGCGGGGAAGCACGCGAGCAAGATTAAGAGCCATCATAACCTCACGCTGCCGGAGAATATGCGTTTTCAAGTGATAGAGCCGTTGAAAGAATTGTACAAGGACGAGGTGCGCGAGCTCGGCGCGGGCTTGGGGTTGCCGCGCGAGTTGTTGTGGCGCCATCCTTTTCCAGGCCCGGGGTTGGCTATTCGCGTGCTGGGCGAAGTGACGCCCGAAAAGCTGGCGATTTTGCGGGAGGCTGACGCGATTTTCATCGAGGAGCTTCGCAAGGCGGGTTGGTACGATAAGGTGTGGCAGGCTTTCGCGGCGTTGCTGCCGGTGAAGACTGTGGGTGTGATGGGCGATTCGCGCACGTACGCGTTCATAATCTCGTTGCGCGCGGTGGGCAGCGTGGATGGGATGACTGCCGATTGGAGCCGCCTGCCGCCCGAGTTGTTGGAGCGCGTCTCGTCGCGCATCGTGAACGAGGTTGCGGGCGTGAACCGCGTTGTTTTCGACGTGACGCAAAAGCCTCCCGGCACGATAGAGTACGAGTGAATTCTACGCAATTGCGCGAGTGGACGGGGAGGTGTGCTAGAGGTAGTTTATTGCTTCTAGCATCTTGCAGTGGCTCGAAATCAGCTTCATCAGAATATCTTTCTTCGCGAATCCAACAGTCCAACGCCATCAAGCGGGGTTCACATTTTCAAGCCTTTTCTTGAGCTTTTCGCGCTCTTCGTGAATTTCTTTCGGCACGGTGGAGCCGAGCTTGGCAAGGAACTCTTCCTGCGCCTTGACTTCATCTAGCCACTCGGCTGCGTTTATGGCGAGGAGTTCTTCCACTTGCTTTTCGTTCACGTCGAGGCCTTTCACTTCGAGGCTGTTTTTGGCGGGCACAAGGCCGAGGGGCGTTTCCACCGCGTTGCCGCGGCCTTCGCACCGTTCGACTATCCACTTGAGCACGCGGAGGTTTTCGCCAAAGCCTGGCCACAAGAATTTTCCTTCAGCGTCTTTCCGGAACCAGTTGACGTGAAATATTTTTGGTGCGTTCTTGGCGCGCCTGCCCATCTCGAGCCAGTGTTGGAAGTATTCGCCCATGTCGTAGCCGCAGAAGGGCAGCATTGCCATTGGGTCGCGGCGCACTACGCCAGGCGCGCCCGTTGCCGCAGCAGTGGTGTCCGACGCCAGCGGCTCGCCTACGCACGTGCCGTGCTGCCAGTTGAACGCTTCGAACGCGAGGGGCGCGAGGCTCTTGCGCCTGCCGCCGAACAGTATTGCCGAGAGGGGGAATCCTTCCGGTTTTTCCCACTCGGGGTGGAGCGAGGGGCATTGTTGTATTGGGGCGGTGAAGCGCGAGTTGGGGTGGCTGCCCGGCGTGCCTTTCGCGGGCGTCCACTCTTCACCCTTCCAATCCTTCCCCTTCTCGGGGGGTTGCTCGAGGCCTTCCCACCACAAGCTGCCGTCCTCTTTTTGCAGCACGTTCGTGAATATCGAGTTTTTGCTGACGCTCGCTAGCGCGTTGGGGTTGCTCTTTGCGCTAGTTCCGGGCGCGACGCCGAAGAATCCCGCTTCGGGGTTTACGGCGTAGAACCGTCCGTCTTCCCCTATCCTTATCCAGGCGATGTCGTCCCCTACCGTCCACACTTTCCACGTTTGCATTTCTTTTGGGGGCACTAGCATTGCCAAGTTGGTTTTTCCGCACGCGCTGGGGAATGCTGCGGCGATGTAGTGCGTCTTGCCGCCGGGCGGCTGCACGCCCATTATAAGCATGTGTTCAGCCATCCACCCTTCCTTGCGGCCTTGAAAGCTTGCGATGCGTAGTGCGAGGCACTTTTTGCCGAGCAGCGCGTTTCCCCCGTAGCCCGAACCCACGCTCCAAACGGCGTTGTCTTCCGGAAAGTGGCAGATGAACCTCTTTTGCTCGTCCAGTCCCGCCTTGCCGTGCAGGCACCGCGTGAACTCCCCGTTTCCCAGCGCATCAATAATTTTCTTGCCAACGCGCGTCATTATTTTCATGCTGAGCGCGACGTACGCGCTATCAGTGATTTCCACGCCTATCTTTTTGAAAGGCGAGTTGACGGAGCCCATGCTGAAGGGGATTACGTACATCGTGCGGCCTTTCATCGAGTCCTCGAATATTTCCGCGAGTTTTTCGTACGCCTCGGCTGGCGGCATCCAGTTGTTGTTCGCGCCGGCCTTTGCTTTCTCGCCGGTGCAGACGAACGTCAATTGTTCAGTGCGCGCCACGTCATTTTGCGCAGACCGGTGGAGGTGGCAGCCGGGGTGTTTCTCTTGGTTGACCTTCAGGAAATCGCCGGTTTGGTAGGCTTCTCGAGTGAGTTTTTCCCCTTCGGCTTCGCTTCCGTCGAGCCACCAGATGCGGTCGGGGTTGCACAACTTGACGCATTCGTCCACCCACGCGAGCAGCTTTGCGTTGCGCGTCA
>JBBSWX010000064.1:8185-10006 GCA_038046065.1 Microcaldota archaeon
CGCCGCCTTGCGCACCGCTTCGTCCGAGCCGAGCGCCGCCTTCCAGCCGGTTGTTTCAAGCTTGCGCGCGTCGAGCTCGAACACTTTCACGTCGCCAAGCCAGCTTTTGCCGGTGTAGCTCCTTTTTAGCTTGCCGGCAGGTATGCCGAGCGTTTGCATCACGCAGTCCGCTACCTTGTCTACGCTCGTGCGGCCTTTCGACGCGATGTTGTACAACTCGAGGCGGCCGCCCTCCAGCTTTCCGCTTGCCGCGAGTATTCCTTGCACGCAGTCGTTCACGTGCAAATAGTTTTTCGTTTGCTTGCCGTCCCCGAGTATCTCCAGCCTTTCGGGGTCGGTGCGGAGTTTCCTCACGAAATCGAATATCACGCCTGCATTCTGCCTTCCTCCCACGACGTTGGAGAAGCGCAAGGCGGTGCACGCCATGCCGTAATTGTCGGCGTAGGCGCTGCAGAAAGCTTCGCACGCGAGTTTGCTAGCGCCGTAAACCGATATCGGCAGCAGGGGGCCGTACTCTTCCGGCGTGGGTATCGCCGTCGCGTTGCCATACACGCTTGACGTGGAGGCGAGCACAAGCTTCCCGACGTCGTTCTTGCGGCAGGCTTCCAGCAGCCGCAGCGTGGCTGCCACGTTATTCTCCAGAAACCGCTCGCGGTCTTTCTCGCCGAGCTTGATGTCCTTCTCGGCCGCCAGGTGGAAGACTATGTCCGGCCGAGTGCCTTTCACCACTTCGTCGGCCTTCCGTCCGTCGCGCAAGTCCGCCTTTTCCAGCGTGAAGTTCTTGCGCGTCAAGTGGCGCGTGATGTTTTCTTTGCTGCCGTTGGAAAAGTCGTCCACGACCGCCACGCTTTCCGCGTGGTTTTCCAGCGCGTCCACCAGGTGCGAACCTATGTAACCCGCCCCGCCGGTTACGAGGGCGTTGCCGAACTTCATTCCAACCGCCCCCGCTGGTCAAGGCTTGTCTTGAATAGTTTCTTCCATTGCGTTTCGAACGACTCGAGGTAGTTCTCGAACTTGAGCTTGCGGTGGGAGAGCTCTTGGCTCAGGCGTGCGAGCGCGGCAGTCCCGTTGGTGGTGGGCGCGCGTTTGCAGCCAGCAACTGCATTGCGGTATAAATCTATGGTGAGTGCGGCTATGCGGTTCCAGCTGAATTCGGCTACTGCTTTGCGGCGGCTGTTGCGACCCATTTTCTTGCGGAGTTTTTCGTCGCGCAGCACGCGCGCCACCGCGTGCGCGAGCGCTTTCGGGTCGCGTTTGGGTACTACGAAGCCGTTGAAACCGTTTTGCACGAGTTCGCGGTTGCCTCCCGCGTCGGTGCAAACGATGGGCTTGCCGCTCGCCATCGCTTCGAGGATGCTTACGGGCAGCACTTCCCACAGTGACGGGAGGACGAACGCGTCGCACTCGCGCAAGGCTGCTTTCAACTCGCGCTCGTTCACGAACCCCGGGAACACCACGTTGTTTTCCAAGCCAAGTTTCTTCACGCGCTTGCGCACGTGCTCGAGGCGGTTGCCGCGGCCGATGATGACTAGCTTTGTGTCGGGCGTTGCGCACAGTATTTCTGGCATTGCGGCTACGAGATAATCAAGGCCTTTTTGGCGTATCACGCGGCCGACGAACAACAGCATTCTGCCGGTTATGCCGTGCTTGCGCCTGAAGGACTTGCCGCTGCCGGGCTTGAACACTTTCGCGTCTATGCCGTTGCGTATGACCGTTATTTTCGAGCGGGGTATTCCGTAGTGCCCAATGTCGCCTGCTGCCCACTTGCTTACCGAGATTATATAATCCGCCTTGCGCAGCACGCGCTTGCCTACGAGCGAG
>JBBSWX010000065.1:0-6577 GCA_038046065.1 Microcaldota archaeon
GGCGTGACGAAGCGAGTGCAGAAAAGGTTCTTCGCAATCTCAGATCCCCCATTCAGCTTATGAACTCCACGCCGGGTAATCCTTTGAAGTGGGGGTCTCCGGTAACTAGGCGCGCGCCGTTGAGCTTTGCTGCCGCGATGGAAAAGCAGTCTACCGCGCCAATGTCGTTCTTGGCCGATATTTTTATTTCACTGGCCAACTCGGCAGTCTGCAAGTCTATGGGCAGTATGGCCTTGCATTGGGCGGTGACGCTGCGCAGTTTTACCTCCCAATCTCCTGGGGAGTTGCGTTTGAGGTAGTTGCGCACCTCGTAGACGTTGGCCGCGGTGGTCAACAGCGCCTTGCCGGCAACCGCCTGCCTTGCTTTGGCGCTCAGCCGTCCGCCTGAAAGGATTTCAATCCAAGTCCATGAATCTACGACGTGACTCACGTTTTGTTTCCTCCGCGTGTTCCTTGTGGGGGTCGCCGTTGATGGGTGGCGCGCAGCCCACCAGCTCGTCGAGCGAGAGCAGGGGCTCGAAGACAAGCTTCCGCCTTTCGACTTGCACGCTGAACGCGCGCGCGCCCACCTGCCTGCGAATGGCTTTGGGCAATACAATTCTCCCAAACTTATCCATACTTACGAAACTTGCCATATTCTAGTTTTATGGTATTAGCATATTTATTGGTTTGCATTTCCCGCGGGCGAAAAGCTTTTCAGGAAAGCGCAGCACCAGCTTGCCGTGCCTTTTGAAAGCCGACGCCTGTGATGTCGCCGTTTAGCACTGTTGGTTGGAATACTCGCACTTCATGCGCCCAGCGGGCTTCTTTGTAGGATGGCGTGGGGTAGAGTAGGAAGATTTTCTTGTCGAGGTAGTGGGCGAGTCCGAGTTCCATTAACGTCGAGGTGCCGATATAGCCATTAACGCCGTTCTTGGGGTAGTTGGCGACGAGGATTGCATCGTTGCTTGCAAGAGTTTTCATGCATTTTAGCATGACGTCGTTTTTTACGCAGTGTTCGAAGTCGCGGTCCAAGTCGTCAATGAGGCCAGGGTCGCTGGAGTGAGTTTCGGCATCAATGGGAACGGAAACCGTGTGGCCGAGTTCCTCGAGCTTCTGCTTGAGCGCCATGATTTTGCTTGCGAAAGTCATGCTTCCGCAAATCATTATCTTCATTTCTTTTTCTTCCCGCCGTAGTTGCCTCGCGGCTTGGGTATCTTGAGTTCGGGCCAGATGCGCGACACTTGGTTCGTGCTTACGAATGGGGTGAAGCCCGCGCGTTCGAAGCAATCGTAGTAGAATAGTTTTGCGAGGCGCGCCTCCAACGCCGCGTCGCCTTTCGCGCAGGCCGTGATTTTCGGCAGTTCGCTTGCGGCTGCGGCGAGTATTTCGGCGAGTCTGCCGAACGACTTGCGTTCGGGATACTTGGCTAGGAATTGTTCGGTTGCGGCGCGGTATTCTTGCGGCGTGAACTCTTGGAGTTTCGAGCGCGCCGAGTTGAATATGCCTGCGCACGCCGCCGTGATTTCCTTGCCTTCCGCGGCTTGCAGGTTGACTTTCTTGACGGCTATCCACGCATCGAGGTTGGCGGCGAGGCGCACTTCCCGGGGCTTGCCGGTTGGCTTGCCCCACTTCAAGCTTTCAGGCGGAAATGCTTTGTCGAAAAGCTCTGCGAGGTAGGCGGACGTCGCGATTTCAACTGGCGAGCCCTTGGGTTTTCGAACGTTCGGGTTCGTCAAGCCGGGTTCTTGCGGCAGCGGCATCGTCACGAGTTTGGAGAGTTGTTCTTCAAGGCGCGCGAGGGGCACTGCGGCAACCGCGGTTGCGAGTTGGCTTGGCGAGAGCGTCCGGTTCTTGCCGCCAAGCGCCGTTATCTCCGCGTGCTTCAACGGCGATTTTTCGAGCGCGAGCTTGCGCGTGGTTTCCATTACGGTGTGGAGCGCGTCAACAGCCTGCGTTTCAGCGGGGTTTCTAAGCTCGATTTCGAGCTCGCGGTCTTGCAAGAGCGCTTTGAAAGATAGGAGGCCTTGCATCTTGCGTTCGCCTCACGATGTTTTTGGGGCGTAAGCCCCGCCGGCTATCTTGGCTTTGCACGAGTTGCAGTTCCATATGCCGGTGCCGCCTTGCGTGAGGCTTTTCTTGCCGCACTTTGGGCAGGCGTGGCGCGCGTTTTTTTGCTTTAATGCTTTTTCTTCGCGCTTGCGCAGTTTGACTCCGTACCTTACCGACGATGCCATGTCTTTTTCACCTGGATGGGATTAGTTTAAGCAGCTCCCTGCCTTTCTCGAGCGCGATGCCGGCGAGTTCGGCGAGCTTTTCGGGTTTGATGCCGTTGCGGCCGCTCTTTTGGCCCGAGCAAAGCTTGTCGTCGTCCGTTACGCCTATCGTGAGGCGGCCGAGGCTGGCGGCTTCCTCTTCATCAGTCGCGTCGAGCAGCACTTTGTCGCCCACGAACTCGAATGAGCAGGTGGTTGCTAACCGTTGGAGTTTGAGTGGCGTGCCCGAGCCGTCGCGCACGAGCTTGTTCCCCTCGAGGGAGGGTACGGTCGTGGTGGCGAGCGCGGCCATCGCAGCCAGCGCGGCAGCGTCGGTCAGGTTGCCGTTGTGGTCGAGTGGGTAGATGTCGATGTACAGCCCCAGGCACTTGACGCCGTCGGCCGTCCTCACCGTGCCGAGTTCCTTGAGGTTTACGGCTTCAGCGCTGCGGATGCCGCGGTCGACTACGCGCGCGAGTTCTATTGACATTTCATTGGGCGGGCCGGATTCGAATTCAGGGTGTGCGAGCGTGGAGAACTCCGAGTTGAAGCTGAGCGTGCCTTCGTCGGGGCGGTCGCTGAAGGGCGTGACGAGGTCGAGCTTCACGCCGACTAGCACTTTCGTGTCGCCGAAGTGCGCGAGGCAGCTGCCTTCAGCGTTCTTGAGCACGCCCGTCTCGAGGCGCACGTTCCTCATTTGCATAAGCGTTCGCTGGTCGACGCGCTTGCCCGTCAAGGATAGTTCTTTGACGTACTCGGCTTTCACCGTGCTGATTACGCTTGTCATTGTGAATCACCCTCCTCTTCGCACGCCTCGGCGGCGTTTTCAAATGCCGTCTTCAAGGCGGCTTCCTGGATGGCGCGCACTTTGCGCGTTGCTTCCAATCCCATGGAAAGCGCTTGCTTGAGCTCCGCGTGAGTCAGCATTCCATCCATTTGCCACAAGAGCAACTCGCCAGTTCGGTGGCTGAATGCCATGGGCATGTCGCTCTCGCCGTAATTGTCTTCATCCTTGTCCAAGTCCACGACGAGCTGGCCGGCTATCTTGCCTACCGAGATGGGCGTCACTATGTCGCGCACGGGGATGCCTGCGTCGATGAGGGCGAGGCTGGCCGCGGCGATGGCGCTCACGCGCGTGCCGCCGTCCGACTGGATGATTTCCATCGTGATGTCTATCTTCGTTTTCGGGAATTCTTCCACCACGACGTTGTTCTCGAACACGTGTTTTATCACTTTCGAGATTTCTATGCTGCGGCGGTTTGGCCCCGCGCGGCCGTGCTCCTCGAGCGAGCAGAAGGGCGCCATGGCGTACTTGGCGTTTATTATCGCGCGGTATGGGTTCGAGAGGAACTTGGGGAACACTTCGCGAGGGCCATACACGCCGGCGACTACCTTGTTGCGGCCCCATTCAACCATCGCGCTTCCGCGCGCCTTCTTGAGCGTGCCTGCCTCCATTTTTATTTCGCGCAAGTCGGTTGCGCTCCTGCCGCTCAGTCTCTTTCCGTCCTCGCGAAAGAGGGGTTTAGCTGGGTTTGTGCTTGCCAATCTTCATCACCTTTTTTATCAACGCAATTAACGCTAGTTTCTTTCAACGAATTTTTCAACGAATCCCTTTGCGGCGCGCCGTCGCCTACTCCGTGAGCGCGTTCTTTTCCAGGAACGTCTTCACGCGGTCGGTGAGGCCGTTCGTGTGCGCCTCCGCATCTATCTTCAATATCGCCATTTCAGCGAGAGCCACGTTGCCGCCGCGCAGGTATATGCGGCCGTTCTTGCCGACGAACACGTCGGTGCGCGTGTAGTCTTTTATCATTTGCACCATGCTCGCGTTGCGGCCGATTATCCTGGGGATCTTGACGTGGCTAACTTCCATCATGCGGCCGCCGGTGAACTTGCGGGGTTCGCCCAGCACGGCTTCGTGCATCTCGTTCGTGTCGATTATCGTGGCGCTCACCACGTCGCCCGCGGTGAACTCTTCGCGCACGTCGCGCGTGGAGATGCTTCCATCATACGGGGAGTTGACGTCCACTTCGTAAGAACTGAAGAACACGTCGGCGACTACGCCGATGATGTAATCGCCTGCAACCGGCACGTAATACCCTTTGAGGGGTATGAACCTGCCGTCCTTCACGAGGCCCATCGTCGCGGCGTAGGTCTCGTTGTTCTCGACGAACGAGCCTGTCGTTTGCCGTGGCGCGGTGGCCACCTTAAATCCAGGTACTACAATGCCGTCCATTTTCAATACAACCTCTTCGGCGCCGCGCGCCGTTCAAATGCGATTCACAAAACTTTCGTTTGCGCTTGTCCCGCCGTCAGCTTGTTGAGCCGGTCGTAAAACTGGCTCGCCACGCCTGCCGGCATTTCGCACACGCAGGCGAAACTCCCGTCGTTAAGCCACTCTTCGCGCGAGAGGCCGAACTCCTTCAGGAGGCCGTACGCCTTTGGTGCGAATTGTGGCGGCACTTTGACTGCGATGCGCGCCTGTTCCATGCTTATGGGGATTATCTCGCGAATCGAGTCCACCGCTTTTTCCACTTGCTCTTCCGCGCTCTTGAACGCCTCGGGGAAGAACCGCGCTTGCTCGAGCGCCTTTTCGATGCGCGCGGGCGGGTGCGGCGCCTTCGTGCGCGGGTCGACCGCGTTGCGGGCGATGAGCTCGATTATCTTGAGCCGCTTTTCTTCCAGCACCTTCCGCCGTTGGTCGGTCGTCAGCTGGAGTTCGCCTTGCTCGAAAATCTTTTTCGCCACTTCGTACACGTCGTTCGTGCCGAAGGCCTTCTTGACCGCGCCGGCCGTTTGCCGTTCGCCTTTGCGCGCGTCCTTGAAAACTTCCTCGAACGCGATTACGTTCGCCAGTTCTTTCTTCACGCCGGTCTTGTAATCGTAGGCGAGCTTGGGGTCGACGAGTATCTCGAACTTCTCGCCGCCTTTTTCGAGCCGCGCGACAATCGTGTTTTCTATGCCGGACATTGCAGCGCCTTACAACCTCTTTGCGACTTCTTCTTGCGTCAGCACGTGCACCGTCTTTGCTTTGCGGTCTATCTTCGCCACGTCGACGAGGTTGGCTGCGAGCTTGGCGTCAGTCGCCTTCTTGAGGCCTTTGATGCACAAGTCTACCGCCTCGTCCATCGTTATCGTGTCTTTATACTCTTTCTCGAGCATTTCCTCGACGATTTTCTTGCCGCTGCCTATGGCCGTGGCTTTGTACTCGAACAGCGCGCCGCTGGGGTCTGTTTCGAACAGCTTCGCGTCGCCATCCGCCCCGGCTATCAAGAGGGAAACGCCGTACGGCCGCACTCCGGCGTATTGCGTGAAGAACTGTATGTGGTCGCCAATCTCTTTCGCGAGCATCTCGACGGGCATCTCCTCGTTGTACAGCAGCCGGTGGCGTTGGGCTTGCATGCGCGCGTAATCGACTAGCTTGCGCGCGTCGGCCACGAGGCCGCTTGACGACGCGGCGATGTGCGAGTCTATCTGGAATATTTTTTCGTGCGACCCGCTGACTACGAGGGGCGAGCCTATGCGCTTGTGGGCGGCGAGCACGATGCCGTCCTTGCATATTACCCCGATGCTCGTCCCGCCGGTCTTGACTGCTTCGCGCGCGTACTCGACTTGGAAGAGCCTTCCGTCGGGCGAGAACACGGTGATGGCGCGGTCGTAAGCGGCTTGAGAGGGAGGGTACATGCTTAAACCACCTTTAGAAACTTGCCTTTCCAGGCGTTTTCAAACTTCTTTAACTTCTAGGTTTTCAACCGGAATGCCTTTTCAGGCGCAACAGGCCGGCGCGCAGGCCGGGCGAGTTTCGTTCCACCGTTCTATTAATACTAACGTAGTAACGCCGCGCATATTTAAATCGGTTTGCTGGGCGTGCCGGAATCCGGCTATGCCTGCTGGTTTGACATTGCTCGTTAGAAATGCTTTTAAGTAGCTTACTTTTAAGTATTCTTAAGGGATTAACATGGCGATTGCAGATAAGAGCGTTTGGAATGGCCGGCTGTTGGCTTTCGTGGCCGTGCTTTCGCTGGTTGCAGTATTGATAGCTGGCGCGGCGTTTGTGAATGGAGGCTCCGCAGGCCTTGAAGGAAAGCAGGGCGAACAAGGAATTCCAGGGCTGCCTGGCGTTTCAGGCTACGAGATTGTGCGCACGAGTTTCTTCAATAGCGTGGTTTGTTATTCCGAAGCGTGCAATTACGCTGATTACATTAGGGTGTCGTGTCCGGTGGGTAAGAAAGTGCTAAGCGGCGGGTGCGAGCCAGATCTTGGCCATCTTGCCGTTATAGGCTATCCTGCTACGACGACCGCTAACGACGGTAAGACGCCGGTTTACCAATGGGTGTGCATGCCGC
>JBBSWX010000066.1:0-2051 GCA_038046065.1 Microcaldota archaeon
CGAATGCAATTGCGCTGGAGGCGTTGCTTCCCAACCACCCTGCTTTCTGCAAGCCTAATACCGCCAACGCCGTGTCCGCGCTGCTTGCCACCGCCCCGCCTGCAACCGCGTCGTAATATCCGTTGAAGCCCCCGTTCGACGCGTTCCTGAAGGAGTATAATTTCGGCCGCACCGTCGCTTCGTCAACGAGGTTTTTCTTTCCGGCTTGCGCAACCGCCCATAGCATCACTGCAGGCACGTCGGCTTCGCCCCAACTGCCGTAAAACCACGCGTTGGGGTTGTTGAGTTTTCCCGCCAGCCACCCTGCGGCTGCCGTTGCATTGTTGCCTTCCCCCTCCGCAGTTACAAGCGCCAACAACGGGAGTGCGGTTTGGTGTTCGGCGTACTCGGCGTCCACAATCGCGCCGTTAGGCTGCTGGTGTGCTTTCACCCACGACAACGCGTCCGCCCCGGGCGTGGCTGTGGCGAGCGGCATTGCCGTTGCCGCGAAGAGCAGGATGGCGAGAGCTGGAAAACGTATCTTCATTCAAGTTTCCCCCGCGGGAATAAGTTGCGCGGCAGGTATTTATTGGTTCCCAGCTGTGCATCCGTTCATGCTTAAAGCCATTTCCATCATCGCGGCTCTTGCCGTGCTGTTGGCGGGCTGCGTGGCTGCGCCTCCTTCACCCGGCGCGCAGTATGCGAATACATCGTCAGTCGTATTGTCGGCAGTGCCCGAGTCGAACTCAACGCCGGTTGCAGGAGTGCAACTCATCATCAATTACGGTAATTCTTCCTTCAACGCGAGCGTGGTTGCAGGCACGGCGCTTGATGCGTTGCTGGAAGCCTCGCGCGCGCAAGGTTTTGAAGTGGGGCTTCAGGCGTATCCCGAGTTGAACGCCACGCTCGTCACTTCTGTTAACGGCACGCAGAACGGCGAGGGCGGGAAATACTGGCTTGTTTTCGTTAACGGGAAGCTATCACCCGTAGGGGGGGACAAGGCGTTGCTGCGGGAAGGAGATGCGGTTGAGTGGCGTTTCGGCAGCAACCCTTTCGGCTAGCGTTTTCGTTCAGCGTTTTCTAGCGGCAGTTCTCATTCGTTTTCTCAGTCCTCTAGCGAGGCGTTCGCCAGCGCTTTCCGGCGTTTGCTGCAACGGTACGAACCACACTGGCGAAAGGTTGGTGACGGTCAGCTGGCCTTCCTGCTTTCGCGCGGCGATTATCCTCTCGCCTCTCGTTGTTATTGCAGGCGCGACTATCACCCCGCCTTCCTTCAGGCGTTCGGCAAGCCTTTCCACGTCGCTCATCTGGGCGGTGGCGTTCACGATTATCCTATCGTACTTCGTGGGGGGTTCGTGCTCGAAAGCATTCTGCGGGTATAGCGTCACCGCCACGCGCGGCAGCTTCATTCCCGGCCTCTGCAAGGTTTTTCTTGCGAGCGCGTGCATCACTTCGTCGGGTTCGAACGAATCCAGCCGGCCGCTGCCCATCGCGTGCGCCGTCAACGCGGTGGAGTAGCCGCTGCCGGTGCCCACTTCCATCACGCGCATTCGCGCGCCGTGCTTTATCTCGAGCGCTTCAATCATCTCGGCGATGACGCTTGGCTGCGAGACTGGCGCGTCGCCTTCCTTCGGGGAAGCCGCGCGATCGCGGTAGGCACTTTCGGGGGGTTTGGTGAACTGCGCGCGGTCAACGCGCTCGAAAGCCGCCTTTACGTGCGGTGTCCTTATGGCGCCGGTGCTTTCGAGGTGCCGCACGAGCTGCGCGTTCGTCCTAAGGTCTTCCACATTCAGCTATACGCGCTTTATGGTTATATGCCTTGCCGGGGGTTTTCACAGCGTTTTTAACCGTTGCCCGCGCTAAACATTATTAGTGCAAGCAGGTTCGGCTTGGCGAAGGTTTTGGTCAAGCTTTTCGATAGTCGCGGGGGAGGGTCAGGAAGACCCTCAAACTGGGGAGGGGCGCTCCCCTCCGCGGTTCGGAAAGGTTGCCGGGCAGTTTTAGTGCAGGTTTTGAGTGCGGAGTCGAGGAGGCGCGCACGCCGACGAGCGTAGCACTCAAAAAGTGCCGGG
>JBBSWX010000067.1:0-1093 GCA_038046065.1 Microcaldota archaeon
TTACGCCGGGTATTGCTTTAGTAGTTGTTCGAGCGCGGTGCTTGCAGGGTCTTGGCCGCTTGCAACTGCGTTGCGGTATTTGCGCGCTGCGACGAGAAAGTCGCCTATCGCCATTCGGCAGTGTGCGGGAATCGTAATCGTGCCGCCGGTCGTGAACCCGCCCGTAGTGAAGTATGCGTCGCACGCGAGGCCGTCCACGTCGATGTACTTGACTAGCATTTCGTTGCGCAGCCTCGTCGCGTTAGACGAGTCGCCGGACAATATCGTCTTGAGGGCGGTTACCGTTGCGTTCTCTCGCGCCTCGACGGCGTTCTTGGCTGCCGCTTCGGCTTGTATTTCAGTCCGCAAACCTTCAGCTTGTTCGCGCGTTTCATTCAGCTGGCTTTCCAACGAGGTTTTCTCTCCCGAGAGGGAGGCGTAGTTTAACTCGAGCGATTGCAGTGATGCGTTGAGCGAGTTTACTGCCGAGTCGGGGTTGTCGGTCGTGACGCATCCAGCAATGGCTAGGGCGACTATTACCGCAACAAACGCTTTCTCCAATTCAGTTCCCTTACGGGCTTACGGAAAAGGTGTTTTTAACTCTTTGGAGCTAACGTTCTGGTGCGTTTTGGTTGAGGGTGGTTTGCGTGCTTCGCGTTCTCGTTGTTTATCCCGACAAGGATCCTCTAACAAAGAGGCTTGCGCAAGCCGTCTTTTCAGGCGCGGCTTCCACGGGCAGCGAAGCGCACTTGCTTTCCGCGAGCCAGTTTCAGGGCGCGGAGTATTACGACTTGTTCCTCATCGGCACGGGTGCGTTCACTTTCGGAGCCGACCGCAAGGTTTCCGAGATAGTTTCTTCCGGAAAGCTTTCCGGCAAGCGGGCGGCGTTTTTTTGTGTGCATTCCGGCCGGGGCAAGCTGGTGCTCGAGCAGCTCCTCTCGCTTCTCGAGGCGAGCGGCGGGCACGGCATCTCCACCCTATCAATCCCCTTGTCAGGGCTTCTAAAGCACTTCGCGAAAGGCGCGCTTACTGACGTTGACTTGGCGCGCGGCCAGGCTTTTGGCGAGCGCACGTGCAACAACGCGCTGGGCGTGCGCGTAGTCAAGCACAACGA
>JBBSWX010000067.1:1193-2528 GCA_038046065.1 Microcaldota archaeon
TCCTTGCCGCGGTGGTAGGCGCGCGTGGCGTCGTCAACTATCTCTTCGCGCGTTGTTTCAGTGAGCCTCACGTTTTTTCTTTCGTCGCGCCCGTTTTTAAGTCTTTCTCGCCAACTCGTGACTTATGCCTGTTGGTACGGTTATTTCTACGCTAGACTCGCCTTCCACCCGCAAGTTTTCGTTCGTAGTTGCGGGAAAGGGCGTGAAGCGCGGCCAGTTCGTGCAGGCGGCTTCCGATGAAGGCATTGTTCTCGGGTGGGTTTCCGACATTCAGCGGGCAAACCGTTATTTCGAGCGTGCCGAGAGCGTGAGCGAGTACGAGCGCAACTCTAGTTTTCTCGACAATTTTCCTGCCGGCGAGTGGGAGTATGTCGTAGCCAGTTGCAGCGTGCTGGGCGCGTGGGAAGCTGGTTTGAAGCGTTCCGCCTTTCCGTTGGCTCCGGGCGTGAAGGTCGAACGCATTGACGAGACGATCTTGAAGCAAGTGTTGGGCTTTTCAGAGTCGGGGCTTGACTTCGGCAAGCTGCAGCAGCACGACGTTGCGGTGAAGCTAGATTTGAACCGTTTGTTGCAGAAGCACCTTGCTATCCTCGGGATTAGCGGGAGCGGCAAGAGCGTGTGCGCCACGGTGCTCATCGAAGAGCTGCTTTCCCGGCCGCCCGAGGCGGGGCGCATGGCCGTAGTGGTGTTCGACGTGCACGGCGAGTACTCTTGTTTTGCCGACCGCAAGCGCAACCCCTCGTTCGCTGAAAAGGCGTTTCTCGTGGACTGCACGCAAGTGAGGCTTGCGACGCACAAGCTTTCCGGCGGGAGGCTGCGGGATTACTTGCCGGAAGTTTCAGGCACGCAGGCGCGCGATTTCGATAAGGTCGTGCGGGGGTTGAAGCAACGCATGAAGGAAGGCGGCATCGCGCCGTCGCTGCAGGAGGTTATTGCCGAGGTGGAGAAAGCGCCGTTGAAGGATAACGTTCGCGGGCCGCTGGTCGGCTGGTTGTTCGAGCTTCGCCGCCTGCGCAGCGGCAGGGCAAGCCTTTTCGGCCGAGGGGATTTCCCGCGGTTGAAGGAAGTAATCGCGCCCGGCAAGGTCACCATCTTTGATTTGAGTGGCGTGACAAACCAGAAAGTCAAGCAAATCATCGTCGAGCATTTCTCGAAGAAGCTTTTCAAGGCGCGCCAGGCTGAGAAAGTTCCGCCGTTCTTGCTGCTGGTGGAGGAAGCGCACAACTTTGCGCGCGAGAAAGCCCCGAAAGGCGCGTCCATCTCTAAAGGCATTATCGAGACTATCGCGCGCGAGGGACGCAAGTTCGGCGCGAGCTTGTGCCTCGTTTCGCAACG
>JBBSWX010000068.1:0-24024 GCA_038046065.1 Microcaldota archaeon
GTGCCGACGCACGAAGCTACGCGCGCCTTCATAATAGTTTACTTGCTCGTGGGCGTTTCCACAGTGCTTTACGGCTTGGGCACCATCGCGCAGTATTACGTTGAGAAGCGCGAGCACGAGTTCGAGGCGCGCTTCAACCTTTTGCGCAAAGGCAAGTTTCGGCTTCCAACGCCGCCGACGATGCGCAAGTAACTCGCGGTGGATTTCTTGCGGGGTTCTAGGCCTGTCGACGGTCGGCTGCTGTTTTTGGCGGCGGGCGTGCTGCTAGTTGGCATTGGCGCCTTTCTCTACGGTGCCTCTCCCTCGCCTGAAGGCGTTTCACTCGAGATTAGCTTCATCGACGTGGGGCAAGGCGACGCGACGCTAGTCGTGGCGCGCAACTCCACGCACACGGTATCGCTGCTGGTGGACGCGGGCAACGCGTACCACGGAGCTGCCGTAGCGTCCTTCGTCTTGCAGCACGACCCTTTGCTCGATTACGCGCTTGCCACGCATCCGGACGCCGACCACATAGGCGGCATGGTGGAAGTGCTAAGGGCACTGCGGCCGGCAGTAGTCGTGGACAATGGTGACGCGAAAGGCACGAAGACTTTCGCTTCGTTCGAACAAGCTGCCGCGCTGGCGGGCGAGAGGCGCGTGGCACGCCGGGGTGACGAGCTTACCCTCGTTGAAGGCGTTACCGTGCTCGTCCTCTCCCCCACTTCAGAGTTCTTCAACTCCTCCACTTCCGCTAACGACAAGTCCATTGTGCTCAAGGTTTCACTGGGCGCGTTCTGCGCCATCTTGACCGGCGATGCGGAAGAGCCCGCGGAAGAAGCCATTGCATCCGCGTGGGGCGCGCAGCTTGATTGTCCCGTGCTCAAGGCCGGGCACCACGGCAGCAAGACTGCCTCCACAAGCGGTTTCCTTTCGACAGTTTCGCCTTACGTCGTCGCAATCAGCGTCGGCGCAGGCAACCGTTACGGCCACCCGGCGCCCGAAGCACTGCAGCGCATCGCTGCTTCAGGCGCGGCAGTCTTGCGCACGGACGAGCGCGGTTCGATAACCATCACCACCACCGGCAGGAGCTATACCGTTAATTAGCCCGCTGCTGCAAAACGTTTTCACGGCTCGGTGCCTTCAACGGTGGTTATTCTTGCGCGTCATAATTCCCGCCAGCGTGTTAGACAGTTGCCTGGAAGGCGCGCGCAACTCGATGCCTTGCGAGTTTTTGGCGTTGTTGTCAGGCGGGCTCTCCGCGTCGGAAGCGGTTGTTGAAAGCGTTTACCTAGCTCCGCTTGCGGAGTCTGACGAGGGAAGCGTGTTTTTCAGCGATTGGCACGTGCCGCTCGGCCTTAAGGTTATTGGTTCGTTTCACTCGCACCCGCGCGGCGCTGCGTTGCCTTCCCGGCAGGATTTGCGCGCCTTCGGCAATGAGGGGGGAGTGCACCTCGTGGCTTGCAGTCCCTTCCGGCGAGGGGATGCTGCCGCGTTCGACAGCCGCGGCAGGAAGCTCGAGCTGAAAATAGTTTAAGCTGCGCGTGGCCTGAAAGCGGCGGGCGTGCTTATTCCTTGAACGGGTTAACCACGTTTATTTCGGGAATGCCGCGAAAATCCTTTGAGTTCTCGGTTATTATCGTGCGCAACCCCGCTTCGCGCATTGCTGCGGCTATCAACGCGTCGTAGAAGTGCGTGCCGTACTCGCGGTTTATGGCAACCGCCTGCAGTACCGTGTCGTCGTCGTAGCTTACGACTTCCAGCGCATCGCGCACGCGCCGCAACACCATCTGCGCCTTCTCCCCGCTTACCCCTCCTTTCTTTCGGGTGAGTATGCTGGCGAGTTCCGCGAGGTTTTGTATGCTTACCACGCCTCCCCCGTCCGTGCCGGCGATTGCCTTGAGCGCAACCTGCGACTTGGCGTCAGTTTCGTCGCAAGCGTAGGCGAGCACGTTAGTGTCTATAAGCGCGCGTTTCATAAAGCTCTCCCCGGGCGGTGTAAGGCTTCCTTCCCCCAAGCCGCAGCCCAACTCCCTCGGCTAGAGTTTCTTCAAGCAGCACTAGAGCTGCAGCCTTGCCGCTGTTTTCGCTCACTTTTTCTATCCCGGCGCTCACTATGGCGCTTAGCGCGCCCCTGCGGCCGTCGTGGTTGCGCATTGCAAGGCTTCGCAACATGCGTTCGTGGCAGTCATCCAGCGATATGAACACTTTACCCATCTCCCCCAAACACCAATAGTATATCTAAGTCTGCTTTTAAATATACTTCGGGTGGCTTGCCGAAAGCTGCCGGCAGCTTACGTGAAGAGTTTTTCCTTGCTGGCGAGTATCTCTTGCTCTACAAAGGGTATCATCGGGTGCGGTAGGGCGGTTGTTGCGAACCACGCGTGCTCCTCGTGCTCGGTCTTCACGACGTTTGTGGAGCGTGCTTTGCAGGCGAACGAAAAGAGCACTCGGTGGTAGTTGGGCAGCATGAATTCGAAGAGCTTCACGAACTCGAGGGATAGCACGTCCTCGCCGCTTATGCCTGCTTCTTCCGCCAGCTCGCGGCGGGCGGCTTGCTCGAGCGTCTCGCCGAACTCTATCCGACCTCCGGCGAGTTCCCAATACCCTTTGTAAGGCGGTTTGTTGCGCTTGAACAACAACACCCTTCCGTCAGGGGTGAACGCGGCGACGGTTGCCACCAGCATTATTTTTCCTTTGTGCGGGTCTTCGCCAAAGTCGTGCGGAAGCTCGAGCGGCATACCACTCGTTTGGCAGCAAAGCTTTTTATTCCTCAGGGCGGAACTGTTGGTGTGCGCACAAAAAAAGTTTTAGTTCATTCAGACCTTTTGAGAGCTGCAGTTGCGCTAGGCAAGAATTTGAACGCTGCGGGCGTCAAGCGCAACCGTACTATTCTGACGGTTGAGCCTTACGGCAGGGGGCATTCCGCGGCGTTGCAGCTGGCGGTGGCGCACGCGAGCAGCGAGCGCGTAGTGCATTTGCTTAGCGGTTTCCGGGAGCTTCTCGAACAGCACGAGATGGAACGGCATTTTACGCACAGCGTTCCCCTCACGGCTTGGCGTCGGTTGCAGCACCGCCACCCGGTAGGGGTGTTCGCCCACACGCCTGAAGGCGAGTTGTTGTTGAAGAAGGTTTCGGCAGGCGTTCCGCAAGGAAAAAGTACTTCTCAAGGGCGTTCCCTGAACGGTCGCGTTGCTGGCAAACGCAAGCCCGTTCGTTTTCAACGCGCCCGCTTGCCTCGCCGCTAGTGTTTGCGGTTCTTAATACTCGCGCGACCTTGCCTGTTTGAGGTAGCCGGGTTTGGGTGAGTACAAGTCGCCTTGCCGTTTGAGTTCGTCAACGAGTTTTCTCGCGTAAGACTCGTCCATCCCGAGGCTTGCCGCTTCGCGCACGACGTCATCCTCTGCGACGAGATCCATTTCCTTCTCGAGGCTGTTGATGATGCCGAGCACGCTGCGAACCTTGTCTAGCTTGCTCTTTGGTTGGCCTATTGCTATTATGTCGCTGTCAATCCTGCCGGTTTCGCGGTCGAAGAACACGCCGCGCAGCACGAAGTCGAGGAGGTCTACCGCAGATTGGGCGTCTTGCGCCTCGACGAGTGGCGAGAGCCGCATTTTCGCGTGCGCCTCGGACAAGCGAATGAGGCCTTCTATCTGCCGCGCGGTTATGGGGAAAGTGTTTTGTTCCTTGCCCAGCTTGCGCAGTTCCACGTAATACTCTTTAACCTTGCCGGCTGCTTCCACGGTGAGTTCGGGCGCGACGTTGCGGCGGGCGTAGGCAATGTACTTGCGCAGCAGGTCGGCGCGGATGACTGGCACGATGGGGCTCTCGCCTTGCGGCTTGCTGTGCGCAGCCGCGTACCTGTGCCCTTCCAGTATGTGTTCAGCCACTTGCCGGTCGCGCGACTCGTCAAGCACGTCTTTCATCGGAAAGATTAGGTCGAAGCGGGAAAGCAGTGCTGGGGAGAGGGCGAATTGTGATGCGATGGGCGTGTTGGGATCGAAACGCCCCATCTTAGGGTTGGCCGCGCCCAGCACCGCGGTTTTCGTGCGGAATTCCGTGACGATGCCGGCCTTGGCGATGGAGATGCGTTGTTGTTCCATCGCCTGGTGGATCGCGCCCCGGTCTTCCTCGTCCATCTTGTCCATTTCATCAATGCCAACAAGCCCGCCGTTGGCGAGCACCATCGCCCCTGCCTTCAGCACCCACCCTTCCGTAATCGCGTCTTTTTCCGCACTCGCAGTAAGCCCCACGCCAGAAACCCCGCCGCCAGACACGATAATGCACTTTGGCGCGAGGTCGCGCACGTACTCGAGCACGGTGGATTTTGCGGTCCCAGGGTCTCCAATCATGAGCACGTGCATATCCGAGCGTATGTGCTTGCCGTCCGGCTGTATCTTGCCGGGCGTGCCGCCGAACAGCTGGAGGGCTATTGCCAGCTTCAACTCGGTGTAGCCCCACACGGACGGCGCGATGCTAGCTATTATCTTGTCGCGCAAGCGCGGGTCTTGCGAAAGCTTAAGTATCTCGGCTTCCTCTTCCCGCGTGACTTCCAGCTCTTCGAAATCCAGCTCTATCTCGTGGATGTGGTTGACTTCGAAAAACTTGGCGTACACGCTGCTGCGGCCTTTGCCTTGCTGCACGGGCTTGAGGCGCAGCATTCCCGTGACGACTATCTTGTCGCCCGGCGCTATCTGGTTGACGAGGTCGTCCTCCAGCCACAACTCTGCGTTGACTGACGGCATGTTGCCCCGCATCTTCTCGACGGGGTCTTGCATCTGGGCGCGTTGCATGTTGACGAAAGTGCTCGCGTCCTCGCGCAGCTCGAAGTTGCCCCTGCCGCAGGCGGGGTTGGCGCAAGCGAACGGGGGGCTCACGGGCTCGGTTTTCTTCGTGTAAAGCACGTTGTCCGCGTCGCAGTGCTTGCACCGCCAAGCGGCTTTGATAACGCGGGGCTTGATTTCGCTTATGGAGGAAACCACGCCCTCTATCCCATAAAGTTTGTCTATCTGCGCCGCGCCCAGCTCCAACACTTGCACGCGGCACGCCTCAGGCAGGTTGAACACGCGCACGTTGGGCTTGAACTCCACGCCCTCCACGGCAGTGGCCTCGCGCCTTTGGACTATCGCCTCGGCCGCGCAGGCAACCATCGCGTCCGGCTCTTCCAGCAGCTTGTCGGCGAGCGAGGGGTCGAAGCGCGTTAGCGCCTCGAAATCCACGTCGAGGCTCTTCTCGTCAGGATACTTTTCAAGCAGCTTCTTGAGCTGCCGCTGGTAATGCCGGTCGAAAAACTCGTCAAACCGAGCCACCTGCTCCGCGTCAAGCTTTGCGCTGAAGTTATCTTCTGCCATTAGTCTCCCCAACTCTTCCCAAGCTTTTTTATTGCGGCCTGCGGTTATTACAACGGCCTGCGGAAGGTTAAATACGGTTTCGTACGCCGCCGGCTGTTAAACAGAGACGAAGCTAAATAAATACTTCGGGAGTTGGTTGCCGGTGGCACTCAAGAATGCGGGTAGCAAAACCAGTTCGCTAGGGCTTGAAAACAGGCTGGCGCGGCTTGAATCGAAGTTGGACGCGTTCGAGGAGCTCGAGGCGGGCATTGAAGAGGCAATAGAGCGCCGTGTGCACGAGCTGCGCGGCGTGGCATACTTGACGCTCCTACTCACGGCGGTGCTCACGGCAATCGCGTTGGGTTACTTGATAAAGAATTTGCTGTAGGTACCGTTCCTTCCAAACCAACTTTTTCTGTTAGCGCTTGCCTGCAGCCGCAAGCTTTATTATTACTTACCGTAATATTGATTATTACCGGTGGTAGTAATGGTTTGTGTTGATGTGAGGATTAACGCGAAGGGGCAGGTGGTGATACCGAAGGTTTTTCGCGACGCGTTCGGCTTTCGCCCCAATTCAGTTGCGGTGATGGTTGAGGAGGGCGAGCGGGTTTTCTTGAGGCCCAAGCTTGGCGTGGGGGAGTTCAAGAGGCTGCTGCACGCTTTCCAAAAGATTAACGTCGGCAGGGTTGATTCCGATGCAGACCACGCGGAGGCGCTTGAGTCAAGATGGACTACGTAGACGCGAACGTCATCATCTACGCGTTTTCCGGCGAGGGCGTAAAATCCGAGGCGGCAGAACTGCTGTTGGGGGGCGAGCTCGTCACCAGCAGCTTGTCCCTTGACGAGGTTGGCTGGAAGTTCTTCAAAGTTTCTCCGAAAACCTCGGGCGAGGTGCTTAGGCTGTTGGTTCGAAGCCCGTTGCTTTCGTTCAAGCCTTTCTCGGATGACTTGTTCGATGACTACATCGCGCTGGTCGAGGGAGGACTGCCGCCGCGTGACGCCATTCACGCGGCAACGGCGTTGAAGAACGGCTGCAAGGTAATCTGGTCGGAGGACAAGCATTTCGACAAGGTTAAAGGCTTGAAGCGCAAGGTGCCGTGGAAATGAAGGTGGCGTTCGAATGAGGGTGACGCTCGAGCTCGGCGTGGAAAGAACGCTTCGAAGTTATTTCGAACGCTGGAAAGCGCGCAGGCGCGAGGGCGACGTGCTCATCGTTTCGAACCCTGATTGGTGCGATTACGGCGAGCGCGCAACGCCAATGCCTCCCGCAGTCGAACGCCTTTTTTCGAAGAGAAAGCTCGGCGACTTCACGGGATTCAGGCAGCATCTTTCTCCCCATACGCTCGCGCGCAATCCGTCGCTGCCGCTCGCGCACTGCGAGTCTAAAGCGTTTCAGTTATTACGCGAGAAAACCGGCCTTCCAGTATACGGTACTCACGCCGTTGCCGAAGACTTGCCGTTTTCCGACGGTTCGCTGCACAAGATCGTCGCCCGCAACTTGTTCGGCGACCCGTCGTTCAAGGCGCACGAAGAGGCGGTTGCCGAGTTCAACCGCGCGCTCGCCCCCGGCGGCAGGGTGGAGTTGTACGAGGACGTCACCCCGCCTGCTGGCGGCGAGTGGCGCGCGATTGAAGGCTTCTTCCGCAAGCACGGCTTCAAGCTCCGCAGGCGCAGTCCGAGAATAGGCATGGCGTATCTAGCCGCAGTGAAGCCCGCCCGTTGAACGGTTTTCAAGGGGTTTTTGCGCCAAGCGGCCGGGAATGACACTTGCGATGAGTAAAACCATATATACTAGTTATACTCATAGTGTTTGCGGGGTTTTTCGTGGTCAACGTGTTTGTCAAGAACGTGGACGATGGCGCCTACCGCCTTGCCAAAGTGATTGCTGCGCGCGAGGACAAGCCTATCGGAAGGGTAGTGAGCGAAAGCATTCTGCTCTTGGCGCAGCGGGCGCGCAAGAAGGGGCTGGCTGCAGTGAAGCCCGTTGACTTCGGACCTGGCACGGAAAAACTCAGTCAGAGTATTGACGAGATTCTCTACGGCGATTGAGTGAAAATAGTCGATGCCAGCGTGCTTGTGGCGTTCTTGAACGAGTCTGACGAGCTTCACGCAAAGGCGACCGCGCTGGATCTCGAAGATTCGGTTACGAGCCAGCTTGCTTTCGCTGAAACCGCGAACGTCCTCAAAAAACGGGTGAACAACAAGCCTGCAGTGATGAGCGCGCTGCGGCAAGTGTTCGACAACACTCCCGTAATCGCGCTCAGCGACTACGAGATGAATGAGGCGCTCGAGCTCTTTGGAGAGAATTACCCTCGCCTAAGCTTTATCGATTGTTCCCTGCTGGCGCAAAGCCGCGCGCGGGGAGCCGCGCTAGTCACTTTCGACGAGCAGCTAGCCAAGGCCTCGGCGCGAAAGCGGTAAACACTGCCGCAGTCATTCGTACGGCGGTTTGTTGGTGCGCGTTGCGGAGCGGTAACGGCATTCGCCAGCACAATCAGACGAAGCTCTTGGCGTTATTCGCGTTCGTTTGCGCGGGTGCCCTCTCCTTCGTTTTCACTCGTTGAGCTTTACTTCCACTATCTTGCTTTCGCCTTTCGCCATCGCCACGCCCACGAGCATGTTGGCCGTCTTGTAAACGTTCTGGTTGTGGCTGATGACTATGAACTGCGTTCCCTTCGCCAGCGCCTGCACGAGTTCCGAGAGCTTGCGGCTGTTCTCGGCATCTAGCGCAGCATCCGGCTCGTCGAGAATGTAGATGCTAGACGGGTTGACGCTCTGCAATGCGAATATGAATATCAGCGCGATGAGCGCCTTCTCCCCGCCGCTCATCAGCTCTAGGTACTTGATTTCCTTGTTATCCAGCTTCACTTCAATCGTCAAGCCGCCTTCGAAAGGCCGCTCGGCATTCTCGAGGAACAAGTGCCCGTCGCCCTTGAATATCTTCGAGAATATCGCCTTGAAATTGTTGTTTATCGTGTTGAACGTCTCCATGAACGTCGCGATTTTCTTCGACTCTATCTCGTTTATCAACGCGATGATGGCCTGCTTCTCGTTCGCCATCTGCTGCACCTTAACCTTCTGCGCCTCGAACTCGCGGGCGCGCTGGTCGTAAAGCTCTATCGCGCGGAGGTTCACGTCGCCCAGTTCAGTAATGTCCGTCTGCACTATCTTCAGCCGCGCCAGCAGTTCCGGTTTTTCTTTCGCTTCCAGCATCTTCGCGTGCTTGAACTCATCAAATTGAGCCTTCAGCTGGACGAGCGTGGCTTCAACTATCCCGCGGCGCAAGTTCGACTCGTTCAACAACCGTTGGCTGCGGTCGCGCTCGAACTCGAGCTTGCCCTTATCGTTGCCGAGCTTTTGCACCATTCCCTCGAGTTTCTCGCGGCGGTTAAGCAAATCTGCGAACGCGCTGCTCAACTTCTTTTGTTCTTCAAGCTTGAGTTTCAGTTGGCTGCCTCCCTCTTTTATCGCGCGGTCGGCTTCCTTCACCGCCGCGTTGCACTGCCCTTCCCGCGCTGCCGCCTCGCCAAGCTCCTTGCCGAGGGAAGATGCTTGCTTTTGGTAGACTTCCAGCCGCGAGTTAATGGCCTTCAACGAGTTTTCGTGCTCGGCCACCTGTACCTTAAGGTCTGAAATGTTGCGCTCGCGTTCCTTCAGCTGCGTGCCGAACGCCGCTTCCTTCTCCAAGTCAATCTTTTGCTTGGCGTCCAGCATGCGCAAGTTCAACTCACTCAACTGGCGGATGAGCTCGCGCCTCTGCTCGTCGCCCGCAGTGATTTTTTCGCGCAGCTGCTTGACTTCCCGCCTCAACTGCTTGGCCGCGCCGGACACGTCCTCCTGTTTTCCCGCCTCGGCAGCCTGCTGCGCCTGCAAGTGTTGCAGGTGTATTTCAGTGGTTTTCAGCGCCACGTCCGCGTCGGCCTTGCGCTTGCGGCAGGCTGCCATCTCGTCGCGCAGTTCTTGCAGTTCTTGCAGCACTTTCTCCTTGCCGCCGCGCGCGTCCTCGAGCTTAGCTTCCCACTCGGCTTGCTGCCGTCGTTCGGCGGCCGCGTTCACTTTCGCCTGGAAGCTCCCGCCAGTAACGAGGCCGCTTCCCTCGACGAGCTCGCCGTCCATAGTAGAAAAACGTATTTTGCCCGCGATTCCGTCGCCCGCCTTGAGGGAAGGCATTATTATCGTGTTGCCGCACACGTACTCCATCGCCTTGCGGTACTTGCCGTCGAAGCTAATGTGGTCTAGCACGAAGCCCAGCGACGCGTGCTTCTCGGCTAGGCTGCGGTCTTCCCCCGTGACGGGAGGCGCGTGAATCTTGTCGAGAGGGATGAAGGACACGCGGCCGAGCTTTCTTTCCTTCAACATTTCGATGGCATTGCCGGCCGTCTTAACGCCGTCCACCACCACAAAGTTCGCGCGCGACCCCAACGCCACTTGCACGGGCACGGCGAACTTGCCGGGGTAGCTCACAAGGTCTTCCACCGTGCCGTGAATGCCGGGAAACTTTTCTTTCAACGCCATTATCGCTTCGAGCGACCGGCTGGCCGGCGCGTCCGAAACGGCGCGCAGCCTGCTCGAGATTTCCACGCTCTTCTCCCGCGCGAGTAAAATCAAATCTTCAAGCACTGGCACGCGCTCGTTCAAGCCCCGCTCGCGGCTGAAAAGCGCGTCCAACTCTCCCGAAGCGTTCTTCACCTCGACAGTCGCCTTGCGCCGCTCTTCATCAAGCTGCGCCATTTTTGGGGCGTAATCCTCGAACTCGCCGAACTTCAGCCGTTCGAGCTCCTTTTCTTTCAACCGCGCTATCTCGTCGCCCGAACTGACTTCCGCCTGCAGTTCGCTAAGCCTCTCCTTGCACTGCAGCATCTCGTCGCCCGCCTTCTCCAAGTACGTCCTCGCGTCGTGAAATTGTTGCGAGAATGAGTTGGACGCGTTCAACAACTTGTCGTACTCTTCCTTCTTGCCGGCGAGTATCTTTTGCGTGGCAGCCAGCTCTTTCTCCACGTTTTCCTTCTGGCTTGCGCAGCCCTTCACCTCGTCGTCCGTCCGCTGCTTCTCTAGCTTCCTCTCCCCCTGCTTCCGGTAGAGCTCCTGCAGCTCGGCCTTTTTTTCTTCAATGGTTTTCTTCGCGTCTTCCACCGAGTGAGTAACCGCGTCAACCTCGCGTTGGATGCCTTCCGCCGCGCCTTGCGACCGGGCGAGCACCTGACGGTTTATCTCGTCCTTCTCGTCGTTGATGCGCGCAATGTCCGCTTCCTTCTCCTTGATTTGCGCGGCTATCGCACCCAGCTTGTTCTCCCCATCAAGGTGCGCGTTTATCGCCGCTTCAAACTCTTTCTCCTTCACAGTAATGTCCAGGTAGATTAACGTCGCCTTGAGGGACTCGAGCTCTTCCCGCAGCGCCTTGAGCTTCAACGCGTTCTCGCGCTCGCGCGCCAGCTCGTTCAAATATCCTTCTCGCTCGCCCAGCACCGTGGCGGCCTCGCGCAGCTTGGCTTCCACGCCGTCCAGTTCGGACATTGCTTCCTTCTTCTTGCTTTCGTACTCGGCGACGTTCGCCGCAATGTCTATAAGCATCCTGCGTTCTTTCGTGTTCACTTCCACGACGCGCTGCACTTCCCCTTGCTTTATCACGTTCGTGAGAGTCACGCCGTTGTGCGCGAGGAACTCCTCGAGGGCGTATTTCTTGGTGCGCCTGCCGTCTAGCATGTATTTCGTTTTGCCGTCGCGCTTTACCAGCCGCGTGACGGTGTGCCTCCCGCCGCTGCCTTCGAACGTGACGGTCACTTCGGCAACCTTCCCCCCGCCGAGCACCAAGTCGCTGGTTTTCTTCACGCGCATGCTCTTCAACGACGACTCGCCGAACGCGAACAGCAAGCCGTCTATGACGTTGCTTTTTCCGCTACCGTTTGGTCCCACTACCGCGTTGAAGCCTGCGTCTAGCTTGAGCGTCGCGCTGGGAAAGCTCTTGAAGTTACGAAGGTGGATAGAACTAACGTACATTCGTTTGCATCTCGCGAGGCAATTAGGCAGGAAAGTTTAAATAATCCGCCCCCTGAAAAGCCGCGTTTGCATTCGCATTGGCATCCGGCAACGGCCGTTGCGTGCCCGTTGACTGCAAGCGTTATTAACTCTTTTTACATCGTATTACCTTGTAAACTACCGTCGGAGTGCGTTTGTTGTGGCTCGCGCGTGGATAACCGTTTCAGCAAGGATTCCCGAGAAGCTTGACGGGGAGCTGGGGGCGTACGCTGAGCGTTGGGGCTACGCGTCGAAGACGGAAGTTTTGCGCGAGGCGTTAAGGGATTTGCTTCACGAGGATTTGAACGGAATGCGCGGGGCTTTGAAAGGCAAGGCAACGCCTGTTTTCAACAGCGTGGGCGAAGCCCGGCGGCACGCGTGGAACGCCGCTTTGAAGAAGGCCGGCGGCGACCGCGAAAAGGCTTACGCCATCATTGACGCGCAAGAAAAAAAGGCGCTAGCCGGGCTGAAGCTTTAGCCTCAAGAACTCTCGCAAGCTAACCGTTTCGGCGATTCGCTCGGCTTCGCTACGGAACTGCCGGTCGTTTGAAACGAATATCGCGCCGTGCCGTTTGGCTATGATCGCGTGCAGGAAGTCGTTCGGCTCGTAAACGCCTCTCGCGGTTTCATTAAGCTTCTTGGCAAGCGCCCAGTCTTCAGGCGTTTTCTCGACCACTTCAAGCTTTCCAGCGTTCTTGAAGCAGCCTATATGCTTTTGAAGCAATAGCGTTGCCTTGCATCTGCAAGCTTCTTGCACCTCGGCGAAAGTGGTTTTCGATACGATTAAGGTGAAATCGGGGGTCGCACCCCCGATACCCCCCCGTCTTGCGGGTCGCTACTCCCCGCGTTGAAACGCGGGGCTTCTACGCGACCCGCGCAAATAGATTCGCAAATCACTCTGCTCCGATGAACCGAACGGAACCCGCGACCCCGCCTTGAAAGGCGCGGGTTCCGTGGGGTTCCTGAATTCGCAGTCGGCGCTGCGCCTGAAGAATTTCTCGGCGTCATCTTCTCCAGCCTCACCGAGGAGGTAGCAGACGTAAACGTTCGCGTCGGGATAAGCTTTCATAATGCGCTTGCCAGTTGCAAGGCGATTGTCGCTTGCGAGTCCTTGCGGTTGTACACGTAGAGCGTCGCGCCCTTGGCGACTGGCTGGTTGATGGCGAGGCTCAAGTACTTCCCGAACTTGCCGTCATTCACCCAACCGCTTCCCACGTACCCGCCGTTCTTCTCCTTCACGGTAAAGGAGGGTTTCGTGCCTTTCTGCGGCGTTTCCTCAAGCCCCAACTGCCTCGACGTTTCCCCTCCAACCGCCTCAATTCCTTCCTTTCCTTCTTCCGTCATTTTCACTCACCTTGAAAGAGGGGGGGAGAACCCCCCTTGTCCAACAACAGGCTTAAACGGCCGGTAAGACGTTAAGCCTAGCCACGCTAATTTCCACGAACACTTTCTCGCCTTCGCGGAAGAACCCTTCCACCCCTTCTGCAACGCCGTTCATCACGCTCGCAACGTCTTCGTACGCCATTCTTGAAACGTCAACCTTCATTCCAACCACCTTCATCCGCCCTTCCGGGCAGTTCGTTCGAATTTCTTCGCAACACAAACTCTTCCCCTCCCGCATATTTAAGCGCGCCTCGAGAGTAGCTTGCCGAAAGCTGCCGGATGGGGTTGTGCCGTAGCTTGTTCGCAGTTTTACGTGGTTTCTGCGGTTTTTCGGGGTTGTTTTTAAAAAGGTGTGTTACGTATTCACTTTCGTGCCACTTTCTGCCGAGCTTTCGATGGATGAGATTGCAGCGCGCGTGATGCGTCCCGCGCGCTCGCGCCAAGCCACGCTCTCCGCTGCGGAAGACATTCGCAAGCAAGTTTTGCGCAAGCCTACCGAACAGTTGTTCGAGCCGCGCGGCACGCGACCGCCCGCCGCGGCGTTTGACGAGGCGTGGTTCGAGGACGGCACGCTCTTTTCGTTCCTCTCGTGGGCGAACGCTTCGCACCGTCGGCTTCAGTCGATAGAGTGGCTTGCTGAAGGCTCGTTCAAGTTTGGTTACTCGATGCTTTACGCCGGCGTACCGCTCGAGCGCAGCGCCGTGCTCTGCGACTCGCATAAGGCCGTCAACCTCGGCGGGTTGTTGGGGTTCGCGAGCGGCGCGAGCGTCCGCCGGTCGTTGAAAAACCTTTTCGAGAACAATGGCCTCGCGCCCGGCAGCGTGCTTGGCAAGGCAAGCATCCCGCCCTTCCACCATGCCGCCGCACGCCGCAGGATAACTCACCGCACGAGCCTCCCTCTCGCGGTGGGGCGTTGTGAAGCGACTTACGCCGTTGGCGGGCAGTAACCTAACCAAAGTTCCTAAGCATTTCTAAGCATTTCTATCGTGCGTTTGTTGATTGTCTTTACTGCTTTGCCACTGACGCCCAGTAGCTTGCCAGTCTTTCTCAGCGACAGGCCGTGATACGTCGTAAGCATAAACGCGAGCACGTTCCTAGCCGAAATGTGCGCGTAGCCTTGGTATTTGTGCCAGTCGATGAGGTTGCGTATTATTTCTTGGCTGACCACGCGCGTGACGGCCTTATCTTCAAGGTTTTCAGGGTCGGGCGGGTCGTATTGTTTCTCTCGCCACCCTTCCTCGAAGGCGCGCGTCTGTTCTCTGGCGCTAGTCATTTTTCCGTCAATACTCGGGTGAGTTTGCTTCCGCCATCTTGTGGCGGCTATAACTAGCCGGCTATGGATTCTTCTTCCGGCGTGAGTCGTGAAAGCCCCTGATTTTTCGTCATAAGTCCTCGCGGCGTTATACAAATCGAGCAGTGCTTGCGACTCTAATTCAGCCAGCGGGACGTCGGGGTTGGCGCGGTGGAAATCGTTTACCATATAAAATGCAAAGCGCTGGTGTTTCTCCGTAAGCGCCGCGGCTTCCGCTTCCGTCCGCACCGGCGGTTTGCGCCTCGCGTCGGCGCTAGCTTGGCGCGAAGTCGTTTCTTTCAGCAGGGTTGTCTCTCTTGAGGGCTGGCGGGCGTGCCTGCGCGCAATTTCTCCCGTGAACTCCACCAGCTCGCGGGGAGTCATTTCCGCAATTGGCTTGGGCGGCGTTAACGCCGCTGGCAGGCGTTCTTCAAATGGCATCATCCCATTTCCAACTTGGTTTTCAACACTTGCGCGAGCGTCACGGCCGCCGCGTTGCTCTCGTCGGCCGTGATGAACGCCGCCTTTTCTTCGGGAGACAGCAATATCGCCACGCCTGACGCCGCCACGATCAGCGTCTTTGACCCTAGCCCCGCGAGGCTCTTTTCCCTGCCGCTGGCGTTGCGCGAATCGAAAGCCACCGGCGCGTTTCTTTCAGCCAGAGTTTTTTCCAGCCGCGCGGCACCGCGTTCGATGCCGTACTTCAACGGTATTCGCGCCCCCCGCGCGGCGCGGTTTGCGGCAATGCGCATGGCGGCTATCCTCAAAATTTCGTAAGACGACGCTAGCACCGCAACTGCGATGGCGCCCCACAACAACGGCATTCCTTGCGACGCGCCGGCGATGGTTGCCGCCGCGGCGAGCACTATCACCTTCCAGGCGGCGGGCTTGTTGCGCAGGATTGTTGCGAGCATTAAGCATCTTCCCAAAACTTTTTCTTTGCCGAAAGTTTCTTTGCTGAAAATTGTTTCGCACCGCCGGGTTATAAACCTCGCCCGTGAAGGCGGAGATTGGGCTATTTAAGTTCGAGCCGTTCATTAGCTAATTGCTCCGGCTAGCCCCGTCGAAAGGCAGTTGCTACTGGCGCTGCCTTGCGGAATCTAGCGGCCAAACCGTTGCGCGCAAAGGCGCGCTGCGCGGGCTTGGGATGGCTGGCTTTGGACCAGCAGACCGCGGTTCGAATCCGCGCGGGGCTATTTGATTAGCGCGTTAGGAAGCTAAGGCGTTTTGGAATCAAGTTAAAGCATTTTGGAGCGTGTTGAAATGGGTCGAACGAAAGGGAAGCACTTGTGGACTGCTGCGGGCAAGCTTGTGGAAAAGTTTCCCGAAGCGTTTTCAGGCGTTTTCGAGGATGACAAGAACGTCATTCGCGGGATGAAGCTCGTCGAGCACAGCCGCAAGGAGTTGAACAAGCTTTCCGCTGCGGTGAGCGGCTTAGTCAAGCGCAGGAATGCCAAGCAGGCGTCGCTGGAAGAAAAGGCTCCCGCAGTTGCAGCCTAGTTCTCAAGCTTCCTGCCGTCCAATGGTTGAGCTTGCTATTTCTCGAGTTTTGCGAACACCACGCCTGCCAGCAGGTATTGCACTAGTGCTATTGCGCTCCAGCTTGCCACCATTACTGCACTCACGTTGAAGCTGCTGAGCGTCATGAGCATTCCCGGCACGTTGAAGGCAAGCCACGCCGCGCCGCCGAAGGCAACGGCCTTGTTTGCAGCGTCCTTGCGCTTCAAGAGCGGCGCCACGTTCGCCCAAAGCCACGCGAGCAGCACGCCTGCCACGAACGGGTTGATGAACGCGTACAGCATGACCGGGTCGCTCCATGGCCGGAACAACGGCGTTGCGTACTCCGCGGCGAGGGTGGGGAAGAGCGCGCCCAGCACCGCCGTCAAAACTAGGCTTGCGGCGAGCATCGCAACGCCCGCGGCGAGCCCCTTCAAGATAATGTTTTTCATTTCAATCACCTAATACTGCCTCGCCACGCGTACTATCTCGCCGGCGGGCTTGCCGCACACTACGCACTTCGCGCCGTCGTGCGGCTCGGAACGGCTGAAGGCCGGCACGCCGCGCACCTTGCCGCCTTGCGTCGCTTCCTGCAGCTTCGCGCCGCACTCCGCCCCATCCGCGCCTATCGAGCAGAACGGCGCGATGACAATGCCGCCGTGCTTCAGCAATTCTTCGACTTCCGCAAGCGTCCTCGCTTGCTTAGTTGCCGCGCGCAATTCCTTCACGGCATTTTCCGAGAGCGTTGCAAGCATCGCCTCAAGCATCTCTCCCGCGGTTGCAGCCGCTTTGGCGAGCGGCACGCTTTGCTTGCTGCGGTCGTCGCGCCTCACGAGCGTAACGCTGTTCGCTTCCGCCTCGCGCCCGCCCACCTCGGCGCGCAGGGGCACGCCTTTCAACTCCCACTCGTTGTACTTGAAGCCGGGGCTCTTGCCGGAAGCGTCTATCTTCACCTGCAACCCTGCCTTTTCCAGCCCTGTTTTGACGTTCTCGCAATGTTTTGCCACTTGCTCGCCCGCGTCGCCCTTGATGATCGGGATTATCACGCAATGGACGGGCGCGGCGCTTTCAGGCAGTATCAGGCCTTTGCCGTCGCCGTGCACCGACGCGAGCGCTGCGACCATCCTCCAGATGCCGGGGCCGAAGCACGTTTGTTGGCAGTACTCCTCGCGGCCTTCCGGCGTGGTGAATTTTATACCGAACGCCTTGGCGAAATTTTGACCCAGCAGGTGCGTGCTGCCCACTTGCAGCACTTTGCCGTCGGGCATAAGCACGTCGTAAGCGAAAGTGGCGTCCGCTCCGGGAAACTTGTCCCACTGCGGCCGCTCGAAAATGTTTAACGGAATGCCCAGCTTGCCCGTCAGTACCTTGCGGGCGATTTCGTTATCTCGCTTCACTTGTTCCACCGCCTCGCCGCGCGTGGCGAACGCGTCGTGCGTCTCTATCCATAGGAACTCGCGGCCGCGTATGAACGGCAGCGTTTCGTGCTCGAAACGGAACACGCTGCAGCTCTGGTAGAGCTTCAACGGCAGGTCGCCGGTTCCCCTCACCCACAAGGAGTACATTTGGTAGAACGCCGTTTCGCTCGTCGGCCGCAACGCCAACGGCCGCGAAAGCTTCTCTCCGCCAGCTTCAGTCACCCAAAAGACTTGCGGCACGAAACCCTCGACGTGCTGGCTTTCCTTCTCGAAGTTCTCTTTCGGAATGACTGTGGGGAAGACTACCGGCTCGTGCCCGTCCGCTTCCAACTCCGCCTCAAACAGTTTGTAGAGCGCGCGGATTATTCGCGTGCCCCACGGCCGGTGGACGACGAACCCTTGCACGTTATACCGGCCGTCCACCAGGTCTGCCGCGTATATCACCGAGTTGTACCACTCGCTGAAGCTCTTGCGCTTGTCAAAGTTGAACTCCCTTTGTGCCATCAAAGCCATTTGCGCTACCGCCTTCCGGAGAGCATTCCGAGTATTCCCGTGAAGTTCTCTTGGTTCTCGCGGATTTGTTCCGTGATGGCCGGCAGGGATTGCGTGCGCAGCAGCACGATGACTGCCACTACGATGAACACCGCGCCGCCAAGCACGAGGAGGTACTCTACCGCCGTTTGTCCTTCTTCGTTGCCCAAGAGTTTCACGAACAACGTTTGGCGGGGCTTGCTTTTATGCCTTGCCGAAACGGCCTTCCGCAACAGCCGCGGCCTATCTACGGTTTTCGTTGACGAACTTTTCAAGCCGCGCGAACGTCTTCGGGTTGGTGCGGTACTCGCAGGCTGGCTCGAGTTGGGTAAGCAACCAAACTGATTCCGAGCCTCGCAGCAAGGATACGCTCGTCAGCCGGGCGTTCAACCCGAGCGCAGGCTTGTTCTTGCGCATTTCAAGCGTTAGGCGATTGCCGTAATTTCCTTCGTTCAACCGCAAGTCATGGCCTTGCTGCTGCAGGAACTTCAAGACGTCCTTAAGCGTGACTTGCAGTGAACGGCCTCCGGCCTTGAACACTACCGGCATCTTGGGGTGGATGTTGATTACCGCGACGCCGCCCGGCGCGAGCACGCGGTGCGCCTCGCGCAGAGCCTTCAGTTTATCGAACGAGTAGTTGTGGACGACACAAGCCAGCAAGCGGTCTTGCGAGTTGCTGCGCAACGGCAATGCTTCCATTGCGCCGGTAACCGCGCCCGGCGGTCGCGTGAACGCGTCTATAGCTGCGACCGTAAAGCCCATAGCGCGCAAGTCTGAAGCTGCGTTGCCATAGCCACAGCCCACGTCGCACACGCGCTTGGTCTTGCCGTCTTCTTTAGGCGCGCCTAGCAGGTCGTGCAACCGTGCGGAATCCGTAGGGTAGAATTCTTTAGCGTAATCTGTCAAGCGTCTATTTCTTGTGCAACCAAGGCCTACATACGCTAGGCAGTAATCAAACTTAGCACGCGCCATTTGGCCGCGTGCCGAGCGCGTAGCCATAACTTTGATTTGAGCGCCGGCGTTTTTATGGCTTCGCAGGATTGGCTACGCGCTTTCGTACACGCGTTGGATTATCTTGCGACCCATCATGAGCATGTACTCGATTTCCTTGCCGGGCTCCAGCTGGCCGGCCATTTCCTCGGGAACGGATGCTTCAAACATCTCGAAGCTCTCCAAATCCATTAGCTGCACGGAGTTGCCTGACGCGTTCACCACCTGGGCGCGCTTCCGTTCTACAATAGGCACTTCGCAGTCAGCGTCACTGCTTTTCATGAGCGAGTGCTTGCTGCCGTCAAAGAGGCTTATGCACACGACGTTTATCTTCGCGGCTCCGTGCTTGCCGGGCTTGCTCTTGTCCAGCGACACTACCCTGCACGGGTGGTCTTCGGCCATGACGTACTTGCCGACCTTCAAGTCTCCCATCTGCGCAAAAATCTTGTCGCCCATAAAACGCCACGCTCCGTGAACCAGTTAACTTGACAGACTCACTTTTAGGCTTGAATGGTTTAAATTGGTTTGCGATGCGAGCTTTTTTCTTCAACAACCGTCTAAGTTAACGCATGGACCTCGTCGATTGCCACTGCCACTTGGAAGCGCCGCAGTTCGACTCCAGCCTCGAGGGCGTGCTTGGCCGCAGCAGCGAGAAGGGCGTTGCCGCCGTGGTTTCGGCGTTGGCCTACCCGGAAAGGCTCGACCGCCTTCTCGCCATTTCCCACCGCTGCGATTTCGTTCACGCGGCGTTGGGCGTCGGCCCTTACGCTGCCGGCAACTGGCGCGAGGCTCTCGAGCGCGTCAAGCCCCGCTTGCAGGGGAGGAAGTGCGTTGCGATAGGCGAGATTGGGCTCGACCATCATCACTCGCAGAACGCTGCCGAGTGGGCGTTGCAGGAAGAGGCTTTCACCGCGCAGTTGGAGCTTGCCGAGCGAGTGGGCTTGCCGGTCGTCGTGCATTCGCGCAAGGCGGAAGACCGCGTTTTCGAGCTGTTGGAGGGCTTTCCGGCGGTTAAGGTGCTGCTTCACTGTTTTCTCGTGCCGCGCTTGGCCGCAGAAGCCGAGCGCAAGGGTTATTTCGTGTCGCTGCCAAGCGTTAAAAGCTCTGGCGTTGAAAAGATTGTCGACAGGTGCAGCCGCGTGGTGTGCGAGACCGACTCGCCGTTCCTCTCGCCGGACGGCGGGGTGAACGAGCCGTGGAAAGTCGCGGCGGCGTACGAGTCGGTGGCGCGCTGCCGCAAGCAAGGGCTTGAGGAGGCGGCGGCGGGCGTGAACGCGGTTGTGGAGCGGTTGTACGGCATCGGCGTGTAAAGCATCAGCGTGTGAATGGCGGTGGTTTGAATGACTGTGATTGACCATCTCAAGGGTTTCGTCGCCAAGCGGCAGGGCGAGCATAGGATTGCGGCGTTCGTGGACGGGCCGAACATGCTGCGGAAAGAGCTGGGCATCGACCTTGAAACCATCAAGCGCAAGCTTTCCAAGCGCGGCAGGCTGAAGATAGCTAAAGTTTTTCTCGACCAGTACGCGAGTGACAAGCTCATCGAGGCGGTGACGAACCAAGGGTTTGACGTCGTGATAATCCCTTCCGACGTGGACGTGGCGCTGGCGGTGGAGGCCGTGCAGGCGTGTTTCAACGATTCTATCGACGTGATTGCCATCGTCTCGCGCGACAGTGACTTCAAGCCCGTGCTGATGGTCGCAAAGGCGCACGGCAAGGAAACCATCGTGGCCGCCGTGGAACCAGACTTTTCGAGCGCGTTGCGCAACAGCGCCGACCTAGTGCTCAACCTCAAGGAGTAGAAACCGGGTTGTCAAATTGGCCAAGATAATTCTCGTGGTTGGCGAGCATCCTGAAGAGACGCCGGCGAGAAAGCGCGCGAAAATGCTTGCGAAAATGCTTGTTGCCAAGGGGCATGCCGTCGAGATCGTTCCGTCCGGCAAGCCGAACGTGCAGCGGCTCGTTGCAGCGTTGCGAAGGGCAAAGTCCCCTGAAGAGCGTCGCAAAGTAATGAACGAGCTGGGGCCTAAAAGCGTTGATGACGCCGCTTGGCTTACAGTGCCTCGCGTTGACCTCTTGAAAAGCCGTCCCTACAGCCATGTATTTGATCTCCACAACATGCCTGTGTCCGAGCAGGATACTTGCAAAGCGCGCTGCGCAATCATAGACCCTCACGCGTATCCTTCTATGCCGCACGGCTGTTCAAGTTACCTAGACTATTGGCTAGTAGATGGCCGCGGCCGTCGCAGCGTCGTGGGTTTGGTAGAACTCAGTGATTTATGCGGTAAACATATCGAACATCACCGCAGCGGCCGTCGCAGCGTCGTGGGTCTCGTTGAGCTAGGTGCCGACGAGAAGCCCGCCGGGCGGATGAGTGCGAGAGCGAGGAAAATCATCAGATCTCGTCACGACTTTTGCATGACTGCACTTGCCGACTACTATGCGCCCGGAAAAATCTTGTTGCCTTTACGGCTGAGCGTTGTAGCACACTCGTTGAACCGGCTTTTGCGCACGTACGACACTTCGCCTTCAAATCGGTTCATGCAGCCTGAGCACACGCAGGCAGTCGCCAACGCGATTCACAAGCTCGTCACCGCGGCGGAGGGGCGCGCGCCCAAGCGCTGAGCTTATTTTACGAACTCTACTCCCGGCGTTTCCTTGAACGCGTTGTCGCCAGTAACGAAAGCCAAGCTGCGCCTTTGCGCCATGGCATAGCCAACCGCGTCGGCGTAAGACAGGCCGGCGCGCCTTTCGCGCGAGGTTTGCAGCCGGGTTTTCATCGCGCTCTTCATATCTTCGGCGTCGTGCCTTAGCATTATCTTCGAGAAGTTCGCGTAGTCGGCCTCGGCTGCCTTCTCGCCGAAGTCCCGCAGCGCTAGGTAGTACAGTTCCATCACGTTGAGATCGCCAGTCGCGCATTCGCGCGAGGAGGCGAACTTTTCGAACGCCGGGTTTCGTTTGGTGATTTCGACGAGCGCGTAAGTGTCCAGGAAGTACTTCACGCTAATCCCCCCATTCCTTGCGCAGGCCGTCTTTCGCCTTCTGCGCGTCAAGCTTCCAGCCCGCGTGCGTTCCATACGCTTTCTTGAGCGGGTCGTTCCTATCGAGGTAGGCGCCTGCTATTGCGTTCAGCCCTTTCGAGAGGTTGCCTTCGAACGCGTTGCGCACCTGCTGCGCGAGGAACGCGTCCAAAACCACGGTCGTGCGGATGTTGTTCATACTGCATCACGAATAATACTTACCGCACCAGCTTTAAATACCGTTCGTTCGCCGTGCTTTCGCGCGGTTCCCGCCCGCCAGTTGTCCGGACGGGGGTTGCGGGCGTTTTATATGCCGTGCCTAGCGTCGCGTGCGCGCCGCGCTAGTTTTTTAACCCGCGCTGCGTTATGTTGGCATGAACCTCCCGGCGGGAACTCCGTTGAAGACTGACTTGGATTCGGCGAGCGTGGATTTCTTCGCGCTTGTGGCCGAGTTGGGTCGCCATCGTTTCAACGGCTATTTTGCCATCTGCACTTCCGGCGAGGGGGGTTTCGAAGAGGGAACGATGGTTTTTGACGACGGCAAGCCCGTCGCGAGTTTTTACGAGTATTACGCCTACCGCAGGCAGTACGTTGGCGAGGAGGCTTTCAAGCGCGTGTTGAACGCGTTTTCCAACGTTACGGGCGTGGTGGACATTCTCGAGTTGTCGAACGAACAGGTGCGCCTGCTGCTGGCGTTCAACGAGCGCGCCATCATGGTGCCGGCGGCCAAGGATTTAGAGCCGCGCGCAGTGCCTTTTTCGCAGGCGTTCGAAGCGGAGGCGAAGTCTTCCGTAGTGCCGTTGACTAAGCAAGAGTTGTTGAAGAAATACCGGCTGGCGGAAATCGAGCGCAAGCCTGCCGGCGAGCAAGTGCATTCGCTCGCGCTGGATGGCGGCGACCCGTTGAAGCCGTTGTTCTCCGAAGGTTGAATGCGTTTCGAAAAGTCGAATGCGTTTTTGAAGGTTGGTGTTTGTTGGAAGGTTGATGGTGCTTGGAAAAAGCGTTGGGGGTTTTCAGTTGCGTTCGATAGCCATAGCGTCAGGCAAGGGCGGCGTGGGAAAGACTAGCATCACCGTCAACCTGGGCTTGGCGCTGGCGGCGTTAGGCAAGCGCGTGGTCGCCGTCGACGGGGACGTTTCCATGGCGAACTTGGGGTTGACGCTGGGCATCGACCGCGCGCCCATCAGTATCCAAAACGTCCTCTCGGGCGAGGTGGGCGTGGGCGAAGCAGTTTACGAAGGCCCCGGCGGGTTGCGTTACGTGCCCGCAAGCCTCTCGGACAAGAGTCATGCCGACGGCCGCAAGCTCAAGGCGGCTGTTGCCGAGCTCGAGCAGTCTGCAGACTTCATTCTCGTGGACAACCCTTCCGGCTTGGGTATTGATTCCGACAGCGCGTTGAAATCGTGCAAGGAAGTGCTGCTCGTGTGCACGCCGGAACCCGCGTCGCTCGCCGATTGCTTGAAGGTAAAGAAGGCCGCAGACCGCGCTGGCGTCAAGACAGTGGGCGTAGTGTGCAACATGTCCACCGGCGACAAGAGCGAGATTTCCCCGGCTGACTTAGAGACGGTTTTCGAGGCGCGCGTGCTGGCAGTAGTTCCGTTCGACGCTGGCGTGAGGCGCGCGAGCGCGCGGCAAGTGCCCGTATTCATTTCCGACCCGCGCGCTCCATTCTCGACCGCGATGCTCGTTCTTGCAGGCGCGCTTTCGGGCGAGCGGCTGCCGCCCCAGCGCCTGCAGCAAGGGCTTCTCGCGGGGCTGATGGGTTTCTTCAAGCGCCTCTTGCATCGCTCCTGAAAAGCATTATATACTGATTGCGGGAATTATAGGTAGTCTCTTTTTTTAAAGAGGGGGGCGTTACCGGTGACTGAAAAAAGGCCTTTCGACATTCTCAACACGGCGTTGAACAACAACGTGCTCGTCAAGCTAAAGGGCGAGGTTGAGATTCGCGGCACGCTGGCGTCGTTCGACATGCACATGAACCTCGTGATTGACAACGGCGAGGAACTGAAGAACGGCGAGCTCAGGCGAAAGTTGGGCACCGTTCTCTTGCGGGGGGACACCGTAGTTTTCGTGAGCCCGTCGCAGTAGAGAGCGCATCTTGAAACGATTATCGCTTAGCGCCAGCCTTGCCTTCTTTCTTCACGCGCGCATCTTGAACACGTGCAGCTTGCCTTCGCGCGGGTCGATGAATACGAGGGAGCCGAATGGTTGGCAGCTAAGCTCGATGTTCTCCACGCCGTGTTTATCGAGGGCGCGTTTTACTTGCGTAAGCAGCTTTTGGTTGATTTCGTCATCCGTTTGGATTCCGGCAAGGGTGTAGTGCGCTTGCGGCGAGGCGTGCTCAACAACTTGCTCGACCGCGGCGGGTATTTTGCCAAGGCTGGTTGTTCCCAAGTGGACTGCGCTCGTCTTTTTCCCAAAGCCCGCCAGCAGCAGGCAGCCGTTAAGCCCGGCGTACATTGGCCGAGAGTTTTCGTCAAGGCGCGCAACACCAGACCTCGGATAGGCGTAAAGGCTTTCTAGACGTCCTTTGGGGTTAGTCCCCCGCCCTTTAGGGCGAGTCTAGTTTTTTTAGT
>JBBSWX010000069.1:0-27758 GCA_038046065.1 Microcaldota archaeon
TGCGTGCCATCAGTTCAATCCTAAAGACAACTGTCGGCGCGTATTTATTGGTAACTTAACGGGGGGTGGAGGCGCAATGCGGGCGTCAAGCGCCTCGCGCATGCCGTTATTTCGTGCGCATTCTTAGGCGCGGTTTAATTCACGGCCTTTCCCCCAATTCGTTGAGGAGTATCCTTCCAATAGCTTGCGGCGTTCCGTATGCTTTTTTTCGAGGTATTCTGCCGCTTTAGCCATGTGATTGGCAGCCGTTTCTTGTTCGCCTCGTTTAGGCACTATTGTGAACGAATGTTCCGTAGGCATTCTGGCCGGAGTCCAGCCGCCGGGTTGCATGTGGCTTTCGGGCGATTCAATCTTGTGATATGCGATTACTACGCCGCTGGTTTTTTGCGCAGACGCTAATGCGGCATCCAAGTCTAACTTATGCGGTTCGTGCCCGTGCAGCGCGACGTGAATGTAAGGCGTTTTGCCAGGGGGGTTGGTTTTCAACTTTACGACTTGCCACCGTTGTTTTTCAACAAGTTTTTTGAACAGCACTTCAGGCATTTTACCCCCCTCACTTTGCGCTGCTTCGGGCGCTATTTATTGCTTTCTTTTCATTCAGCTTTTCGCTTGCGCTTGCTTCTGCGCGAGCGCCTCGCGCAACAGCGTGTCCCGCACCCAAGCTTTCCAATCATCCAGCAGTTCTGCGTGATCCACTCCTCCGAGTTCTTGCCGCTGCTTCTCGGCGATGAGCGTGTACTTGTTGTGGGCGCGCACGGTGAAGCTGGCTTCGAGGAGTTGCGGCACATCGTTCTGGTTCTTGAGGTCGACGAGGTGTTGTTTGTACTCGCCGCGCGCGTTTATCTCGTTCATAACGTCGTCGAGCTTCAGCCCGCGGTTGCGGCTGATGCGCGTTATCCACTCGCTGTCCTTGAGCTTGTCGCGAAAGAAGTCGAGGTCGTCCTTGTTTGCGTCGAAAGTCATCCATTGGAGGAAGCCGTCCTCCTCGCCGGGGTCGTGAGTCCAGTGTTTCTTTACTTCCGTGACTTCAAGGAGGCGGCGGTCGCGCTTGAGCGAGCCTTTAAAGCGCACGGGCGCGGCGACTATCGCGAAGTCTGTTGCCTTGAAGCTCGTGGTCGGCACGCCCAAGTCGTTCACTACGCGATCCCAAATCGAGTAGGCAGACTCGCCGTGAATAGTGCCCATCACGACGTTGCCAACAGCGCCTACGCGCATTGCCTCGTAGAGGGCGCGGGCTTCGAGGCTCCGAACTTCCCCGACGATGAGCACCGAGTCGCCGAGCCGCAAGGCGGTGCGCAGCGCGTCCTCGGCGCTTACTTCCGACTCGCTTTGCTTTCCCAAGGGCGGCCGGGTTTTCATTCGTTGTATGTTGAAGCCAAGCCGCTTGAGTGCGGGAGTCGGGATTTCTTGCGTGTCTTCCTGCAAAATTATGCGGAGGTTTTGCGGGATTTCCTGCATCATCGCCTGTAGCAGTGACGTCTTTCCGGATCCGCGGCTGCCGACGATGAGCATGCTGGCTTGCGCGTCCACGAAGAAGGAGAGCATTCCCGCGGCGGTTTTGTTGAACATCTTGTTTTCAAGGAATTGGCACAGCGTCCACGGCGTGTCCTTGTGCAGGCGGTAGGCGAACGCGATGCCATCCACTGCCAGCGGTTTGCCTATCACGGCGATGCGCGTCTGCAGGTCTTCCAAGTCGAAGTCGAGTATGGGGTGCGCTTCGTCGAACGGCCGGCCGGACATTGCGCGGAAGCGCGAGACTAGTGCGCGCGCCTCCTCATCGCTGAATATTATGTTCGTCTGGCACTGGCCGTACTTGCTGTGCACGAGGTAGATGGGCTTGCTGCCGAGGGGCGAGTCGACGTAAACGTCGGTAAGCTGGCGGTCGGACAGCAGGAGTTCCATTATGCCGTAGCCTATCGTGTAGCGCGACACTATCGTGGCCAGCTCTTCCTTCTCTTCGACGCTTAGCCGAATGTTGTTCTTCTGGGCGAGGTCGGAGATGGTGGTGACGTAAATCTTGTGGAAGTATTGGCGGGCTTGGCTCACGTCGATGAAGCCTACCGAGTCCGGCCGGTGGCTGGCGACTACTTCCTTCGTCTTCTCGAGGAGGAAGTACTTGTCGGGCGGCAGCGTGTACTCGGGCGGGTTGATGAAGTAGAGGTGTTCCACCTTGTCCGGGTGGCGGTAGATGTACACTTTGCTGCCCAGCACGTCGTACTGGTCGACGAGCTCGAGCGTCTCGACGCCGGTGAAGAAGATGCGCGAGCCGATGAACGACGGCTTGATGGAAACTTCGAATAGCGAGTGGTAGATGCTGCGGTCTGCAGGGATGCTGCCGAGCTGCGTGACGTACACTTTCATGCTTTTTATGAGCGTGAGCGCCTCGACTTGGCTGGAGATGAACTCGAGCGTAGACAAGTACACTTTCCAGTCTTCCAAGTCGTCTCCCGTGAGGGAATCGCTGCGCATGCGCGCGGTCTTCAACTCTTGCGCGAGCATCACGTACGCGCGGAAGGGGTCGGTGGACAAGCCGTTTACCACTTGCAGGACGAGGTCGTGGCGCGAGGCTAGTTTTTTCGAGTCGGTGGTAATGCCCAAGTGGCTGGGCGACCACACGGCGTCGCTCTCCAGCCTCGTGAGCAGCGCGGCGATTTCTTTTAAGAGTTTCGTCTGCTCTTCGTTGTAAATGCGTTCGTAATACTCGCTCAAGACTATCTCATCTGCATCCACAGTCTGCAGCCGCGTGATCACGTCCTTCATTACTGGCGCGTACTGGGCGAGGTCGGCGCCGTAAGGCGAGCCCTTGTAGTTTATGACTAGCTTGCGCTTGCCGCCTTCGTTCTTTACAACCGATTCGCCCGTCATTCCCTCTCCCGAACCCGTTACTGCAGGCGGGCTTAAAACCGTTCCTGCAAGAGCGCCGCGCCAACAATGCCGGCGTGCTTGACGCGCGAAACCCCGATTTTCGGCTTGCGCCCTGCGAATGCCATTGCCTCAACCTCGCGCTTCACCGTTGCCACGAGTTTCTTCCAATTCGCGAGCCCGCCGCACAGCACCACGCGTTCGGGCTTCAGGCGGTTGCAGTTGCCGTGGATTGACCGCGCCAGCCGCCTTGCCACTTGCAGCATTATTGCGCGCGCCTTGCGGTTGCCTGCCGTTTCGAAGGCTGAAAGTTGTTTGGCATCCTCCACTCGCAGGCCTCTCTTGCGCGCTTCCCGCACTAATGCCGGCGCTGAAGCGAGTTCTTCCAACGTGCGTTTTCCTTCAAGGCGCGCGTGGCCCGGTTCGAGGGGAGTTATCTTGCCGTCCACGAAGGCCGCGCCTCCCACGCCAGTGCCTAGCGTGAGCAGCAGGAGGTTGCCGTCCCTCCGGCCGCACTGCAATTCCGCGAGCAGCGCGCACACGGCGTCGTTGGCAACCCGGCAGCGCAAGCCCCGTTTTGCCAGTTCTTTTTGCACGTTCACGCCGCGGAAGCACGGGACGTTGGGCGCGTTTATCGCCTTGCCGTTGCGGAAGGGCGCGGGAAAGCCTACGCCTACGGGCAGCGTGCGGCCGTGCGAAGCCCTTTTCGCAACGGTAATTATCGCGTCAAGAACTTTGTTTCTTCCAAACGGCGTTGGCATTATGGTCATGCGGTTCACGCGCGCCTTCCCGCCCGTCGCCGTAACGACGCCTGCCTTTATCGTGGTGCCGCCCGCATCAACGCCGATTGCTTGCCTGCTGCCGGCCGTTTTCATGCCGCCAATCGTTTGCATGCTAGAGTTACTGCCGGAGGGGGCATTAAAGGCGTTGCGTGCCGGATGCGGTGCGTTTTCCTAAGTTTCCGTCTAACTCTCGGTAGCCGCCCGGCGGGATAGCGCATTAGGCTTTCGTTATCCAGTCCGCGTTTATTACGACCCACGAGTGCTCTGCGATAGAATCGCGGAAGGCAGCGCGCAGCTCGTTTAACGCTGCGTGAAACTCCTCATTGTTTTTGGCTACCAAATCGATTTCCAAGTCCCACGGCCCGATGCAAGTGACGATGAAATTCGTCTTCGGGTGCTCTTCGCACCACGCGGCAACCCCGAGCAACTTTTCTACGGTAGAGTACTGCAATCGCAAGAACACTTTGAAATGGCTGTAGCCCAGCTTTCGCACGTTGAGCCAGCAGGAGAGGGAACGCACCACGCCGCGCTTGCGCAGAGAATCAAGCCGTTTCTTCACGGTTTCAGGCGACGCTGCAACCGAAGCGGCGATTTGCGAGTAAGGCGCCCTGGCGTTGCCGCCGATAAAATTGAGGATCTTCAAGTCCATCGCATCCAGCTGCGCGTTTTTCACGGCAACGGAATGCCGCGCGGTGGGCGGCGAGAATTCCGAGAAAAGCTCGCGGGGCGCGAAGCAATAGGTTTGAGAGATGCGAATAGTAACTTGTCGCTCGCGCACGAACTTGCCAAAGCGAGAAGCGAAAGACGAGAGGAAAGAATTGAGCTCTGCGGCATCCGGCAAGTAAGTTTTCACAACCAAATCGAACCTGCCGCTCAACTCGCCAACCCACGCCACGCGCGAGTCTGCGGCAAGAAAACGCCGCATTTCGCCGAAAGACTTTGCCGGCATTCCTTCAAGCCTGAAGTAGATGACGTAGTTGCACAAGCCCGCTGCCTCGGGCGGCCAATCTGCAATGAACCGTGACACAACGCCGCTTGCGACTAGGCGCGATAGGCGGTAGTGCACCACCTCCTTGCTGGTTTTGAGCTTGCGTGCCAACGCGTTCAACGGCTGGCGGCAATCCTTTTGCAAATTCAGAAGTAGGCAGCGGTCACGCGAGTCAAGCGCCAAGCCAGCCGGTTTAATTTTCACCATTTTTTCATTGAAATATTCAGTTTTATTAAGAATATTGTGCCAAAGCTTAGATTAAAACCCCTCCGCAAGCATGCTTATGGCTTGCGGTAGTACTGCAGAGTTTATGCGTAGGATGGTGGATTATGGATTGGAAGCTAGCTGGCGTTATAGCCGCTGTAGTAATTGTTGCAATCGTTATCTTCACTGTGCCGTCTGCAGCGCAGGCTCCGGAAAGCTCTCTTGACCGGATTACGCGCGACGGCGTGATTCGCGCTTGTTGGGTGCACTACCCGCCGGTTTCGAGCCTCGACGCCAAGACTGGTAAAGTAACGGGACATATGGTTGACTCGTTCGAGTGGATTGCGCGCGAGGCGAACTTAAAGGTGGAGTGGCGCGAAGTGAGCTGGGGCACGCTTGCCGCAGGCCTCGGCAGCGGGGATTGCGACGTGATTGTCTCGGCGATTTTCGAGAAGATTCCGAGGGCGAAGGCAATCGCGTTCACAAAGCCGATTATCTTCATCGGCGACAGCGCACTCGCGCGCAAGGAGGATGCGCGGCAGTTTAAAAACTTGCATGATTTGAACAAGAGCAGCGTGCGCATCGCGGTGGTTCAAGGCGAGTCGGGGCAGTATTTTGCGGAAAAGAATTTGCCGCTCGCGCAGAAAATTGCGCTGCCCGGTAGCGACATAAGCCTTGCACTCGCGATGGTGAGTGCAGGAAGAGCGGACGTTGCCATTACTGACAGCTGGACGATACGCCAGTATGCGAGAGAACACGACGAAACGGTGGACTTGTTTGCCAACAACCCGCTTGAAATCAACCCTGCGGGCTGGGCGGTGCGCAAGCAAGACTTAGAGCTCCTTAATTTTCTGGACACGGCAATCAATTATGCTGAAGTGAACGGCGTGTTCAAGAAAGACGAGTTGAAGTACGGCGCGGATTGGCTGCACGAAAAACGCGGGTATGCCGCTGGTTGATGGCAATGCCGTACTCGTGGCAACTCAACGCGGTTGCGAGTTATAGTACCGTGTTGTTCTATGGCCTTGTGGTGACGGTTGCGCTTGCGGCGGCGACCATCGTGCTGTCAAGCCTGCTGGGGGTGTTGCTCGGCCTGGCGCGCTGCCGCAAGGACGCCGTGGGGCGCGTTGCTGCGGGGTACGTGGAACTGTTCCGTGCCGTGCCAATCTTAGTAATGATAGTGTGGATAGTGTACGCCATGCCGTTGTTGCTGGGGTTCAAACTGCCGCTTTTCGAAAGCGCGGTGGCGGGCTTGACGTTGTGCGGAGGGGCTTACTTGGCCGAAATAGTGCGTGCAGGAGTCCAGGCAGTGCCGAAAGGGCAGGTTGAGGCTGCGCGCTCGCTTGGAATTCCAGAGTACGAAATCATCCTGTCGATAATATTGCCGCAAGCCGTCTCTATGCAGGCGCCGGCAATCGCGGGGCAATACTCGGAAATGCTGAAAAACACGTCGCTCGTTTCGTTCGTCGGGGTGGCAGACTTGTTTCACGCCGCGACAACCGCGGCTACGATTACCTTCCGCCCGATGGAATTCTATACAGTACTGGGCGTCGCCTACACGGCGATGATACTCCCGTTAAGCTTGTTGAGCAAGCGCGCGGAGACGAACGCGGTGAGGGGCGGGAAGTGAACGGGTTGCTTATCCGCGCGGCCGGGGCGGGAAAGACGTACGGCTCGCGCGAGGTGCTGCGCAACGCTTCGGTCAGTTTGTCGCGCGGCGAAGTGCTCGGCATCATAGGCTCGAGCGGTTCTGGAAAGACGACGCTCCTGAAGATCCTCGCGGGAGTTGAGAAACCGGATTGCGGCGATGTGGCGCACTTTGGGACGCGGGGGCTGGTTTTTCAGGAACTTAACTTGTGGCCCCACCTTACGGTTAAGGAAAACGTTGCGTTGCCGTTAGTGAAAGCCTTGAAGCTGGGGCGTGCAGTTGCTGAAGGGAAAGCGCGGAAGGTGCTTGAAGAATTGGCAATAAGTCACTTGGCCGGCGCCTTTCCACAGTCTCTTTCAGGCGGCGAGGCGCAGCGAGTCGCAATAGCGCGCGTCCTCGCTTTGGAGCCTGACGCCGTGCTTCTCGACGAGGCGACTTCGGCCTTGAGCCAGGAGTTGTCGGCGCAAGTTGCTGAAACCGTCCTGAAACTCGCGGCAAGCGGGAAAGGCGTCGCAATTGTCTCGCACGACCTGAACCTCATAGCGCAAGTCGCACACCGCGTGATTGTCCTGGACGAAGGAAGCATAGCGGAGGAAGGACGCGTGCATGACCTTCTCGGAAAGCCGTCAAGCGAAGCCGCGAAACGCCTCGTGATGGAAAGCTTGCCGGGAAGCGCGTGTTTTAAACTCGTGCGCAGTAACGCAAGTTATGTCGCTCGTTGACGTGGGTCTAATCCTCGTGGGCTTGCTGTTGATCATCAAGGCGAGCGAGCTTGCCATCAACTCACTGTTGCGCATAGCCTCCGAGTTCGGCATTACCGAGTTCACCGCGGGCTTCCTGGTGATTGGCATTGCATCCGTGCTGCCCGAGCTTTCGCTGGGGTTGGCTTCGTCGCTCGAAGGCGCTTCGAGCTTGGGGTTGGGCGTGATTTTCGGTTCGAACGTGGCCGACTTGACGTTGATACTGGGGATAGTGGCGGTGTATGCCGGCGGGGTGAAGCTAGAGAGCAAGACTTTGCAAAGCAACTTGTATTTTCTGTTCGTCACCGCGCTGCCGGTGCTGCTTGCTTTCGACGGCGAGATATCCCGGCTTGACGGAGTCGTTCTGCTGTTGGCTTTCGGTTATTACGTCTATCGCATTGTGGAGGAGCGCAAGAGCTTTTCCAAGACGTTGGATGACCTTCGCAAGCACAAGTCCGACTTTTTCGACCAGGTGGTTATAGCTGCGTTTGCCATCGGCGTGATGTTTCTCGCGGCGTATATGGTTTCCAACGCGGCCATCAACATTTCCGCCGCGCTGCAGTTGCCGCTCGTAGTGCTGGGAGCGGTGATTGCGTTCGGCACGTGCCTTCCGGAATTGTCTTTCTCCCTTCAGTCGCTGCGCGAAAACCATCCCGAGCTGGGGCTGGGGGACATTATGGGCAACGTGATTGTGGACTGCACGGCGACGTTAGGCGTAATTGCGTTGGTGAATCCCATTCGCGTGGCTGGCGGCGAGGCGCTGGCAATAGGTTTGGTGATGGTGGCTGCCACGCTGTTGAGCGTGCTGTTCATGAAGACGGGTGCGCGCCTCTCGCGGCGCGAGGGCGTGGTGTTGATACTTGCTTACGTGGTTTTCTTGGCGTTCCAGTTCATCGGCCGGTAAGTTTTGGTTGGCAAGCATTCTTGACGGGTAATTTCATCCGGTAACGTTGGCTCGCAAGCCAGCCGGGCGTTATTCGTACTTGTCTTTCAGGCACGTTTCGAGGCGTTTGATGCCCCCGTTTTTCCGCAGCCATTCGGCCACGGCGGGAGGCACAATGCTGGAAACGTTGCCGCCGCGCAGCAGCGCGTTCCTCACAGTCGTGGAGTTGTACTTGCCGCGTTCGAAGTCCGGGAATCCTTTTACCACAACGCCCCACTGGCAGAATATGTCGGCAATGACTGGCCGGTTGGTGTAGACGGCGTCGAATGGCGGGCAGGCGACGCGGAGGTTGGCGGCCGTCGCCATGTAAGACTCGCCGTCTGGCACTTGCACGATGATGCATTTTTCAAGCAATCCCGCTTCGGCAAGCAAGTCGCGCATCATCACCGTGCGCTCGCCGCCGGAGAATGGGTTGCGTTCGGTGTGCGACGCGAGGCTGCTGCCTATCGCGATTATGAGCTCGCGGCATTCTTTGGCGAGCAGGTGTCTCACCACTTTCAAATGTCCGTTGTGAGGCGGGTTGAACCGACCCCAGTACACGCCGCGCGCAGCCTTCATGCAGCTACTTGCGTGGAACGGGCTTATTACCCCTGTCCTTGAGGGGGAAGAATTCGACGCGCAAGCGCGTTAAGGACGGCCAGCGGTTCGGGTCGCCTCGCGCACTACGCAATTCATCCGCGGTTGAAGAGCCGTGCCGGCAGGCGATGGCAAATCCCACGTGCGACCCGGCTTTGCCGCGGTCTTTCACAATCTGTTCGCACAAGGCGGTGAGACGCCGTTCAATTTTTGCGTGCAAGCTTCGTGCTGCAATGTTGTGCGCCACCCAGTCTGCAGCCGGCAGGGGGTTCGCGTGGGCGCCGCTTTTCTCGCGTCTTCGCGGAATTGCGCGGGTCATGAGCCTTGCCGCCTGTGGCTTGAGGCGTTGGGCCATGTGTTTGCGGAGCTCGAACACCTCGTCGGAGTCCAGCAGCGACTCCGCAAAGTGAATGTGCGGCGCCTCGAGAGCGCTGCCTTCAAGCCCGAATCTTTGGCTAGTCCTTGATTCGAACGATTCTAGCATATCCTTGCCGCGTTCCTCGTCTTGTACTGCGAGCATCGCTTCAGAAGGGTCGTGCAAACTCAGCGCGTTGAGGCATAGCTGCACGTACAGTGTGCGCGCCGCAATTGACGCAGCTTCCGTAGGCATGTTACCGCCGCAAGCATTATGGCACAGGTTTTTTAATAGTGTGAGGATTCACGCGGGCGAGTGCGTCGAGTGAACGATTACGTCGAGTGAGCTGTCGCGTCAAGCGAGTCCGCTACAGTTCTTTAGAGTAGTAGTAAATGCGGTACGGTTTGCCTTCGCGCGGTTTCATCAGCTTGCTGGACTCTAGCGTTAAACCGAATTGTCTTAAAACAAATTGCGGCGAGAGTATTGAGCCGGTAGTGTCAAGCCGTTTCATTCCGTTCTCGCGGGCGTGCTGCTCTATTTGCCGCATCATTTCAACCGCACGGCGGACTGCCTCGGCGTTGCGCAAGTTTCTGTCAAACGCAAGCGTGATGATGGTTGCGCGCGCTTGTCTGTCGCGCGGGCTGCCGAACTCGGAATGGCGTACGTAAGCTTGCGTAGAATCCTTGCGGTTGTCAGCCACGATTTTTTCGCGCGGCGTGCGCGTGCTTGCAAGTGCAGTTAATGACTTTTTAGCAGCTCGCGGTAACTTCAGGGGGCTGACGCGCCTCACAACAATTTCTTGTCCGCCAGTTTTCAGGCTGAAGCGGTAAGCCTGCAGCATATACGAATCATGCCTCCCGCGTATTTAATTCAATTTCTTAGAGTAGCGGTACATGCTGTACGGCTTGCCGTCGCGAGTCATAGTCACCCGTTTTTCAGACGTTAGCGTGAAACCGAGTTTTTTTGCAGAGCGCGGCGATATTATCGTTTCCGTAGTCTCAAGCCGTTCCATTCCATTCTCGCGCGCATGCCGTTCTATTTCTTTCACCATTTCAATCGCGCGGCGTGCTGCTTCGGCGTTCCGCAGCGTTTTGTCTAACGCTAGCGTTAGTATGGTTGCGCGCCATTCGCTGGCGCACGGGCTGCCGAACTCGGAATGGCGGACGTAAGCCTGCGTGGATCTTTTGCGGTTGTCTGCGACAATCTCTTCGCGAGGCCGGCTGGCAAACGGGACTGGGGCAATAGTTGGTGATTTATCGGCTTGCGGCATCTTGCTGGGGCTGACGCGCCTTACCGCAACTTCCTGCCCGCCCGTTTTCCGGGTGAAACTGTAGCCGCGCGCCATGCGAGCATATGGCTGCTGGCAGTTTTATAGCTTTCCCCGAATTTTTCGGTTGTTGACCGAAAATCGTAAGTTCTAGTTTCGTGCGGTGTTGTACGAACCCGCCGGGTTAGAAGAATTTGCGGGAGAACTGCGGCGGCAGGCTTCCTAAAGCAAGGATTACGAGGAACGCGAGCGGGAGCTAGATATGCGGGAGACTGCGGCTAAACCGTGGCTTTTTCGTCGCCTTCGTAGCCGAGCAGGATGTTGTTTATCACGAGCGCCTTGAGAGAAGGAGAGTCGTAAGGCTCCTCGCGCACCAGCATATGCCGTATCTCGTCGTTGGCCTTCTCCTTTGCGGCCTGCACCGCCTCGCCTACCGACGCGCCTTTGAGGAGCTTAAGGGCCACGACGTTTGACGCGTCAAGCACGGGCTTGGCAGAAGGGTCTTGCAACGGCGTAGCGGCAAACTCGTTGACTCGCGGAATCCAGAAGTCGCCGCGGTATCCTGCAACGGCCTTGGCGCCGTGCTTGACCGCGTTCTTTCCCAGTCCGTCGAGGCAACCGCAGGCGCGAATGAACGAAACAGAACCAGCTAGTAGCCCGGCGCTGCTTGAGTCTAGGACGGGCTCGTTTTTGTAGCCACAAACTTCGTTGACCGCGCCATGGCCGTTGAAAACAACCAGGTTCGGTTTGTTGGCTAGTCGCGAAGCGACATTACTGCTAGTGCAGTCTTGTTTCTCGGCCTTCTCAACCTGCCAACTGCGCGCTTCGGCTTCGTCAATAATTTCTTCGGAGTACGCCTAGAGGTAGCTGTTACCAATGTCGTGGTCGCTGCGGGCTATTAACAGTTTTTTCGTCATGCGCTCAGTTTCCTGGCAAGATTGGGCATCTCGCGAAGGAAGCTAAGTTCCATTTCTATTGCCGCCTTGCCTACGCTAGAACCCTTGTTGACTTCGCCAATAAGCTGGTCGCGCGTGAAATCCCCGTAGTTTCCAACGGAAAAGCTGGAATTGGGCGGCATAGCCTGCAGGCGGATAACCACGAGCTTCGTCAAGTAATTGTCGTCTATGGCCGTCACCTCAATTCCGCGTCCTTAACCAACCCTAGCGCCTCTGCGTGCCGCAGTATTGCGTCGCCAGCCTTGGTTTTGCCCTTGACTTCGATGAACGCGGCGTTCCAGTTGTACGGCTTGTCGTCAACCAGCGCGATGATTTCCTCGCGGAGCTTTGCAGGCACTGCGGCGTAAGTTCTAATGAACTTGGCGCGTACTTCCTCCAAGCTGGTTTCAACCATGCAACAAACCCTTCCTGCGCAGTATATTCCAGCGCAGGCGCCTTTTTATAGTCCGCGCCCGCCGGCGTTCTCAGGAACCCAACGGAACCCTCGGCATTCATGCCGTGGTTGTCGGTTCATCGGGATAAGGTGTCCTGCGAATCAAATTGCGCAGGCCGCGTAGAAGCCCCGCCTTTCAAGGCGTGGAGTAGCGGCCTGCAAGACGCGGGGTAATAGGGGCAGAGCCCTTAGCTCACCTCGGGAATTAGTGCGCGTTGCGAGCCTAGCGATTTTACATAAAACCGCGCGAGACTTAAGCTTTCTCCGCGCGTTTTTTCGCCGCGGCCACGAGGCCGTTGAACAATGGTTCGGGGGTTTCAAGCCGCGAGTCGAACTCGGGGTGGTATTGGCTTGCCATGAAGAACGGGTGGCCGGGCAGTTCGAGTATCTTCATTATGTCCTCGCGGTTGTCCTTGCCTTTGAACATTCCCGAGAACACCACGCCCGCCTTCTCGAGCGCTGCCACGTACTCGGGGTTGACTTCATACCTGTGGCGGAAGCGCTTGAATATCTTGTCACTGCCATAAAGCCCGTTGGCTTGCGTGTCGGGCTTGAGTTCCACCCACTTTGCGCCGAGCCGCATGGTGCCGCCCTTGTCCACGACGTTCTTCTGTTCGGGCAGCAGGTCGATGACCGGGTGTTTGGCGTTCGGTTCGTTCTCTGTGGTGTTCGCGCCCTCGAGGCCGGCTGCGTTGCGCGCAATTTCTATTACTGCAAGTTGCAGTCCGTAGCACAAGCCGAGGTACGGCACGCCGTTCTCGCGGCAGTGCTTCACGGCCATTATTTTTCCTTCAACCCCGCGTCCACCGAAGCCGCCGGGCACCACGATTGCGTCGTACCCTTCGAGCGCGGGCTTGCCTTTCTCCAAGGCCTCTGAATCCGCGAGTTCAGCTTCGACGTGCACGCCGTTCGCCACGCCCGCGTGGCAGAGGGCTTCAAACACGCTTGCGTAGGCGTCCTTCGCGACGGCGTACTTGCCCACCACGCCGATTTTCACGCGTGGGCCTTTGCGGAAGAGTTGCTTGAGCGCTTCCACGCGTGCTTTCCACTCGGCCAAGTCCGGCTTCGTCGCGTCAAGTTTCATGCGTTCCGCCACCGTGCGCATCAAGCCTTGCGCCTCGAGCACGCCGGGAATCTCGTACACCGTCTCAACGGTGGGCGAGCAGAATACGTTCTCGTCGCGCACGTTGCAGAATGTGGCGATTTTCTCGCGCAGCGGGGTGGTGAGGGGGCGGTCGGAGCGTGCAACGAGCACGTTCGGGGTTATGCCGCGGCTTAGAAGGCTCTTCACGCTGTGTTGCATGGGTTTCGTCTTCGGTTCTCCCGTGATTATCGTGGGCACGAGTGCGAGGTGCACGAACGTCGTGCAGCCAGATGGTTCTTCAAAGTTCATTTGGCGTATTGCTTCCAGCACGATGTCGCTCTCAATGTCGCCCACCGTGCCGCCTACTTCCACTACCAGCACGTCGGCGCCGGTGACTTTGGCGGCGTTGCGTATGCGCGCCTTCACTTCGTTCGTCGCGTGGGGTATGAGTTGTATGGTCTTGCCGAGGTAGTCGCCGCGGCGTTCTTTTTCAAGCACTGCCTTGTAGACGGAGCCCATCATGAGGTTTTGTTCGCGCACGGCGAACTCGTTCAGGAACCGTTCGTAGTTGCCCACGTCCAAGTCGCATTCGAACCCGTCTTGCGTGACGAACACTTCGCCGTGCTCGAACGGGTTGAGTGTGCCGGCATCGCAGTTGAGGTAGGGGTCTATCTTCATCACGCTGGTCTTGACGTTCGATTGTTTCAAGAGCTTGGCTAACGAAGCGGCGACTATTCCCTTGCCGAGCGAGCTCAGCACCCCACCGGTTACGAACACGAATTTTGTCATCAGCAACCCCACCGTTTCATTAGCAACCCGTTCGTTTCATCGGAAACCCCCTTCGTTTCACCAGCAATCCCCCGGCTAGGGAGGTTCCGCGCAAGGCCTAATAATACGGAACGCTTTAGCTCACCAAACGCTTAAAAGAACCCTCCTGCCAAAATTATTTTGACCACTCGCCAGTAGTACTTCGGCGGGGGGGGGGGCGGTTGCTTTGGATACGTTGATAGATCACGTTGTAGTTTTCAGTGATGCCATTATCGCGCAGTTCTGGAACAGCGAGTTCCTCATAGAGAATGCCATTCTCGCGGTGCTGGTGTTCTTCGCGCTTGTGGGCGGCGCTTTGTAAGCTGCAGCAATATGGCTTTGTGGTTCGCGTCCGTTTTTAGGCCGTGCTTTAGGAAGTTGTGGCGCTAGCCTTTTAGGCTTTGCAGTCGGTTTTCACATTGCCTGCAGGATGCGCCTTTGGCTGCCTATGACGAAGCCGCGGTGGGCGAAGAGCTGGTAGAAGTACATGGATCCGGCTAGTACCGCTGCGGCGAGCAGCGGGCTGGTGAATAGCAAGTATATCCCTAGCAGCCCGAGGATTATGAAGTACAGGCGGAAGCGCACGCGTTCCTTGAAGAACTTTTCGTAGCCCGAGAGGTAGCCGTAACGCGTGTTCATCTTCATCATCGGCCGCGTGGCGTCGGCGAACACGGTTGTCGAGCGGATGTCGTATTCTTCAGCCATTTTCATTCACCTCAATTGCACTGTACGATGCGCCTCTGCATGTTGACTATGCTGTCGCGAAGCTTGCTTTCTTGGTAGCAGTATGCCGCGCCCGCCCACAGCACCGCGGTGGCGAGGGGTAGCGACGGCAGCGCGATGAGCCCGGCTATCGCGAGGCCCGTTGCGGCGCCGCGGTAGCGCAAGTACTCGAACCAGTATACTTGAAAGCGTTCGAAGTAATCCCACCTTTTGCCGCCGGTCATCAGCGTGCGCGGAGCCTCGACGGGTATTGACACCATGTTGATTTCGGGTTGCGCCATTTTTCATTACCTTTTTTTCTTACACTGTTTGGATGAGGGGCCTGCCCTTCCTCCAGGTGACCGCCCACGCGTAGTTGATTATCCTGTCGCTCCAATACTTGCCGGTGAGGAACGCGAACACGGCCGCGACGTACGGGTTGACTGCGACGTAAGAAATTATCGTGAGTGCGAGGCACACCAGCGTGTAGAACATCGCGAGGTACGTGGAGCCCGCGTTTCCTTCCTTCACGTTGGGCGCTCCGTAGTAGTCGGCTATGTAGTCGCGCCTCGTCCATACTTGGGCTGCGCGCAGGGGCTTGCCGTCAACCATCTTTTCGCCAGTAGTGCCGACGGGCAGGAAGAGGGACTGCATCTTCTTTTCAGGCGCCGGGGCTGCGTTGGACTGGGCGAAGAGGTTCTTCGCGTCGTTCTTGAGCGTCGTCAGGTTGGTTTGGGGTTGCGGCATTGCATTCACCTAGAAGCCCGCCTTGCCCGAGAGCAGGGCGAGCACGAGTATTACTATGACTATTGCATCTATGGCCTTGTCGGGCAGGAGGAGCGTCTTGCGGTTGAGCGCGTCGTTGAAGTCGTAGTCAGCGCCGTGCAGGGACTTCACTAGCCCGATGTCCTCCAGCACGCACATGAACTGGACGACCGGGTTGATTTCCGGAAAGTTTTTCGAGCCGAACCTGAAGTCCATTTTTTGCACCCAGTTTATTTTTGCACTTAGTTGACCAGTACGAGCGCCCTGCAGCCTCCGAAGGCGGGCGCCGCTGAAACCGCGTTGCCCCACCAGGCTATGCCTTGGTAGCGGCCGGCGAGCGCGAAGAGCAGCATCGCGCCCCACGGCACGGCGTTTATCACGAGGAGGCCCAGCACGGCGTATACTATTGCGAGTACCTGCGCCTTCTTGCCCACCATCCAAAACTCGTAAATGTATTCCTTGAGGTACGTCCACCGGTTGTCCATCTTGTACAACGGGGGAATGCCGCTTGAAGTCTCGAGGGGCACGAACGTGCTTCCTTGGACGGGCTTGGTGCTGGGGGAACCGCCCATGGTTATCTGTTGGTTTATCTTCGTCAGGTCTTCAGCCATTTTTCAGCACCAGTTCTTTCTACTTACTTCGTCCACAGGAGGTCCCTGCGCTTGAGAATCATGTTTATCGTGAAGTTCGCCTTGATGTACTCGCCGTACGACCAGGCCGCGGCCACGGCCGCTGCAATAGTCAGGTACACGCTGACGCGCAGCCACAATATTGCGATGACGCCCAGCACCACGGCCAGCATCTTGTAGAAGTGCCAGTTCTTCCAGAGGCCGATGTTTTCCTTCAGGAACTTGGCCCTCGTGGTTATCTGCACGATGTCCTTGCCGTCGGTCAGGGTGGGCAGGAACATGGGCACGTGCTCCCACTTGTGGGCGGGAGCGGCCTCCTTGATGGTGCCCGACGCCTTGAGTCCCGAAGGGGTTGCGAAAGCCATTATCATCAACTGCGTTTTTCATTCGTTTTTGTTGTAACTCCTACTTAGTAACAATACTATGGGTAGGACTATTTATATACTTTGCGGTAGTAACAAGCCAAACTGCCTGTGCGCACTGGTTCCGTCCATTGCCGTAACTCGGGGGCGGGGAGTCGCATTGCTTATAACTCCCGGCGGGGTAACGGAAATAGTGACTAGGGCGGGGCGCCGTGGCTATCCGGCGAATTTTCACAAGGTTGCCGCTGCTGGCGCCGCAATCTTAATGGTGCTGGCTCTATTCGCGGTCTTGCCGTTGTTGCCCGCGCCGGCAACGAGCCTTGCCATCGCTTCGGCAGTTCGGCCGGTGACGGTGCTTCCCCGCGAGGCTAACGCGCCTCTTGCCGCGCTGTCGTGGCGGGATGGCGAGAGCGTGCTCGCGGACGTGCCGCTGTTATTGAAGTTCGACGCCAGGGGCGCGCGCACTGCCATTCTTGTTCTTGAGGCGTCCGCATCGGAGGGTCGTGCGCGCATTTCAGTAGGTGACGCGAGTGGCGCGTTGTGTGAAGGCATTGTTGGTGCGGTGCCTGCGCGTTTCGAGTGCGACGTTTCCAGCTTGTTGGCTGAAGGCTTTCTGGACGTGCGAATTTCCGCAACGCCCGTGGATGAAGGCGCGCAGTTGTTGGTGGACGCCGCGAGCCTTCAGGCGGCAGGGTGATTCATTTGAATGAAACCGAGTCCCGCATTCTTGATGCGAACGCCCGGTGGCGGGGGCTGTCTTCCCTCCAGTTGATGGAGAATGCCGGCAGGGCGGTTGCGGTAGAAGTGCTCTCCCGCTTTCGTCCCGCTCGCGTGGCGGTGTTGTGCGGCCCTGGCAACAACGGAGGGGATGGTTTCGTTGCCAGCCGCCATCTTGTGGCAGCAGGCTGCCGCGTTGCAGTAATACTGCTTTCCAGCGAGGCTGGCATTCGCACGGTGGAAGCGCACCGCAATTGGGAGTGCCTCAAAGCCAGTGGTGTCAGTGCGATTGCCGTGCCGGACTCGAGTGGTTTTCGCGAGCCTTTACTGCGCAAGTCGCTCGCTTCGGCGGACGTGGTTGTTGACGCGATGCTCGGCGGTGGCCAGGTAGGCGTGCCTCGCGAGCCTTTCAAAACCGCAGTGAAGGCCGTCAACGCGTTGGCTGCCAAGCGCGTGTGCGTTGACGTGCCGACTGGCGAGGGTTCAAGCTGCCGCGTGAATCCCGATTTGACTGTTTCGTTCGAGCTTGCGAAAACGCGCGGCGCGGTAGTCGTGGGCATCGGCATTCCGCCCGCGTGGAAATGCTTGTGCGGCCCGGGCCACGTGCAAGCCCTCCAGCGCCCCCGGCCAGCAGGCAGGAAGGGGGAAAACGGCGTGCTTCTCGCAGTGGGCGGCAGTGAGGAATACTCGGGCGCGCCTTTGCATTCACTGCGTGCCGCAGCGGGCTTCGTGGACTTGTGTCTCTACCACTCGCCTTTCGCGTTGAACCTTGAAGCTGCGAAGGGACTGCGGCGGGAGGCCGACGTGGTTGTAGTGCCTAAGCGCGGGTTGCTTGCCGCAGCACGAAAGTCTGACGCCATTCTCATAGGCCCGGGCTTGGGGGTGGGAGGCGCGCAAAAGAAGCTCGTTAACTATTTGTGCCGGGCTTTTGGGGGGAGTAATAAAATAGTTTTGGATGCGGGCGCGTTGAAGCTCGTGGACAAGCGGTTTTTGAACGCCAACTTTCTGTTGACGCCTCACGCGGGAGAGTTCAAGCTTATTTTCGGCGTTGAGGCGAGTGGCGAAGCCTGCCGCAAGGCCGCCGCGCGTTATGGCTGCACGATTCTTTTGAAGGACAAGGCGGTCAGCGGCTTCGATTGGGTGAGTGACGGAAAGCGTTTGTTGAAGAATGCAAGTGGAGTTCCCCAAATGACGCGGGGAGGCACTGGCGATGTGCTTGCGGGGGTTGCAGCCGCTTTTTCCTGTAAAAACCCTCTGCCGCTTTCGGCGTGCGCCGCGGCGTGGCTCAACGGTTATGCCGGAGAATTGTTGCGGAGAGAGAAGGGGTCTTGCTTCACGGCCACCGATTTGAGCCGCAAGCTTCCCGAAGCGTTCAAGAACGCGGTGGAGTTTTAGTTCTCTAGAGTTCCGGCGACTGGCGTTCGGCCAGTTGCAGGCGCGCGCGCTTAAATTTATGGCTAGGCATTACTTCACCAACTGCGGGCGCGTTGTCAGGCGCAGTGTGGTAATACTGCGTTTCTCCCGACTCGGCGAGTTCTAGTGCCCTGTCGACAAGTTTCGTTGGAGTTCTGCCTTCCGCTAATTTTTCATTGGCTTTATTAACTAGCCTTGCTAGTTCCAGCGCTTTTGCTTGCGGGAGGGCTACTGCCGAAAAAACAGTTCGCCCCGGTTTAGGCTTTACGCCTTCGGGGTTGAGCCTCATCACCACGATGTGACTTTGTCGTGCCATCACACGTTCAATGTTACCTTGAGCTTAAAAAATTAACCCGAGTGGAAGAAGCGCGTCGAGGAGGGAAACAAGATTCCCCTCGGGCTTCTTCCCGCCCCCGGAAACTTTGAAACTATTTTCGCCAAAACTTTTTCTTACTTCACGCTAGGGGCTTATCGCTGTTTTTCCCTAGCGCACCGGGCTTCGAAAAAACCGTTCGGCCCGAATGCCATGAACTCGGTTTCGCCGAACGCGTCCAACGCAAACATTTACATCAACTCCGTTTTTGCGGTGTGCTCGCCGCTAGTCAATCCTTCTTTTTCAGGGGGTTTTCCCTTTCCGCCTTCCTTCACTCTTTTTTGGGGCGGGTGCCTTTGCTTGCCTTCTGGTTTCTACTCCGTGTCTTCCACGCCTTTCTCGGTGACTTGAAATACGCACTCGCCGTCAGGCAAGTTGGGCGAGTCGACGAGCTTGGCAATCCTGCGCGTTTCTTTGCTGCGGCGCAGGTACACTCGGTAGGTGCTCAAGTGCCCGAGCACGTTACCCCCAACTGGGACGGTGGGGTCGCCGAACAGTATGTCCGGCCGGTCTATAACTTGGTTCGTGACGTATATTGCGAGGTTGAACATATCGGACAGGCGTTGGAGCCGATGGATGTGTTTGCCTAGCTTCTGCTGCCTTTCGGCCAGCTCCCCCCGGCCGGTGTAATCGCCTCGGAATGCGCTTGTCAGCGAGTCCACGATGATGAGTTTTATGTTGTGTTCCTTGATTAGTTCTTCGGCCTTTTCCGTGAGGAGGATTTGATGATCCGAGTTATACGCCCGAGCCACGTGTATGTTCTTCAGTATCTCGTCGGGGTTAAGCCCTCGTGCGGCTGCAATCTGCGCCACGCGCTCCGGCCTGAAGGTAGATTCCGTGTCAATGAACAGCACGCCGCCTTCGAGGCCGCCTTGCTCTTTCGGGAGTTGGGCGTTGACGCACAACTGGAATCCGACTTGTGTTTTTGCGCTCGAAAATTTTCCGAAGCACTCGGTGATTGCTTGCGTTTCCACCCCGCCTCCCAAGAGGTTGTCAAGCTCCTTGCTGCCCGTGCTTATCTTTCCGATGAGCTTCCTCCTCTCGAGCACCTTGTCGCCCGTTTCGTAACCCATCTCGAGCGAGTCGCGCGCCGCCTTGATTATTTTTGCGGCAGTTGCCTCCCCGAGACCCGCAACTTCGGCGAGCTCTGCCGCCATGCTCGTCGCTATCTTCTCCATAGAATCGTAACCGCAATCCTTGATTTTCCTCGCAGTGGCTTCGCCCACTCCCGGCAAGTCTTCCACGCGCTTTATTTTTTCCGGGCGCGCCCCCCCTTCTTCGAGGCCTTCCTTCTTCTCTATCTTCACTTCCTCCCCTTGCGCAATCACTTGAAACTCTCCATCTGCAGAAGCCTCGAGCAAGGCATTTTCACCGTTCTTTCGAGCCATCTAAACCACCTTCAAGCAGGGGCGCCATGAAAGGCGCCTTGTGCAAACAACTCTCTCCCGGCAATCTATTTAAACAAAACTAGAGAGCAGCCTGCCGAACGCTGCCGGATGCGGCTTCCGCGGGTGTATCCGTCAGTTATTCATCGTGCCTTCGCGTCCACGCGAGGACGTCATTCGCGATTTTGCTGTCGGGCTGCTCGCGCGCGAGCCTTTCCAGCAGCGCGGTTGACTCCTTCCACCTGCCTAGGTAGCCCAGGCACACCGCGTGGTTGAACCGCGCCGTCCAGTTGCCGTGCGCGAGTTCCGCGGCCTCGCGAAAGTGTTTTTCAGCCAACTCTTTAAAACCGAGGTTGTGGAGGTGCAGCGCGAGGTTAGTGTGCGCCCCCGCGAGGCCGTGCCGCAGTCCCGTGAACAGCCTTGCTTTACGCAGTTGTTCCTCGAATTCTCGCGGGTTTTTCGTGAAGACTCTCGCAAACTTTTCGTGGTGGCGGTGTGCCGGGTCGTAGTAAGCAGTTTTCACTTGTTTAAGATACTCGCGGAGAGTCTGCGCTTCCTCCGCCGAGCGATATTGTTCGAGCACGAAAGTTTCCCCGCCAATCTTTACTGTCGGCACTCCGTGTGCATAGAACCACAGCACGCCTACCCGGCTTTCCCCGAATTCTTCAAGCACTAGGTTTTGCGCGAGCACGTTCGAGAAACAACTCGCGGCCGGCTTATGATCCAGCCCGCTAAGGCAAGTGGGGGCGTGGCCGAAAAGTTTTTCGAATGCTCGAATGTTTTTCTCGGCGCTTGCGGGTCGCCTGCCGTCGGAAAAGTCTTCTTGGGCGCTGTCCGCCGCCAAGGACGTCCTGAACGCAATTGTTCCGAGCAGCGAGCGCACTTCGCGTTTTTCTCCCGCCGAAAGAATTTTCTTTTCATCAAGCTGCTTCAACCGCGTTATTTCCGGTTTGCTTTCCTTCCGCAAGCCTGCGTAGAACTTGTTGATTTCCCGCGGCAACCGGATTGGCAGCAGTGGCCGGATTGACTGGAGTGATTGGATTGGCGGCATACGAGAACATCTGCGAAAGGGCTCAAAAACGTTTCGTAGCAGCGCTTTGGCGGTCGTCTTGGCATCCTACTCCCCGCTTCCGTGCCGTCGTTTCGCAGCATTCGAGTTATTGCTGATATCGCAATAGTCTGGCGTTGCCGTTACTGTTTTCGTAACATTTCTGTTGCTTTAATAATTCTTGTTCCTCCTTTTCGTTGATAGGTGGTTCGGGTGGACGCTTGCGTTACCGCGCTCGTTACGCCCATGCGCGGGGGGGAAGTGGATTTCGAGCGCTTCAGGCGGCTGGCGGAGTTTCAAGTGGCGAACGGCGTGCGCGAGGTGGTGGTGAACGGCACTACCGGCGAATCTCCCGCCACGAGCGACGCGGAGAAAGGCAAGCTTATCGAGGTTGCGCTTGACGCAGGCTGCCGCGTGGTTGCCGGAACTGGCGGGAATGTCACTTCGCACGCCGAGCGTTTGACTGCGCAGGCGCAAGAGCTGGGCGTGAAGCGATGCTTGCTAGTTGATTGTTATTACAACGGGCCTTCCTCGCTCGAGTTGCGGCGCGAATATTACGCGCCCCTGTGCGCGCGTTTTCCTGAAATGCGTTTCACGGCTTACGTTATCCCTGCGAGGACGGGTTGCGAATTGTCGGTGGAAGACCTTGCGCAGCTGCACCGCGAGTTCGAGAACTTTGATGCGGTGAAAGAGGCGACGGGCAACTTAGACCGCATGCGCCGCACGCGCGCCGAGTGCCCTGGCATTGCCATAATGTCGGGCGACGACGAAGTTACTTTAGCGCTCTTGACCGACCCGCTCATTCGGGGGAACGGAGTGGTGGCCACCATGTCGAACGTCGCGCCTGCAGGTTTTTCGCGCTTGTGCAGCCTTGCTGCGGATGTGGAGGGGGCGCGCGCCTTCAACGATAAGCTTTCGCAGTTGTTCCTCGCTACGGTGAAGGCGGGCGGCCAGAAGTTTCGCAATCCCGTGCCGGTGAAGACTGTGATGGCGGGTTTGGGTATGGTTGACTATGGCGTGCGCAGGCCGCTTGGGCGGCTTAGCCGTGAGGGTGTTGGGTTCGTGCGCGACGCGTTGCGCTGCGTGTGGCGCGAGTCGCCAGAGTTGCTGGAGCCGGTGGCAGAGTTTTTCGACGTTGACATTGGCGAGCGTATTGAGAACGACGTGTTTTGGGTTAGTTACTAATGTTGTGGCAGGCGGGGGGTTGGTGGAAATGCCGGTGCGCTTGTGTTTTTCGGGTTTGGGGAAGATGGGGCGCGAGGTTTTCAACCTAGCGTCGAAGAGCGAGGGCTTTACCGTGGCATCGGCGCTCGACCCCGCTGCCCCGCGGGGGGAAGGCGTGCCTTGCTTCGCTTCTCCCGCCGAGGCCTTCGCGGCTGCTGACGTAGTGATAGATTTTTCTGTTGCCGAGGCTTGCGCGAGGAACGCCGTGCTGGCTGCAGGGATGGGCAAGCGGCTCGTGATAGGCACGACGGGTTTGCAGCCTGCGGATTTGGAGGCGATTCGTGCAGCGCTGGCAGAGGGCGGGGGGAGCGGCGTCATCTCGGCAAACTATTCGGTGGGCGTAAACGTTTTCATTCAAGCGGCAAAGCTTTTGGCTGCGAAGCTGCCGGGCTGCGACTTGGCGCTCGTGGAATCGCACCATCGGCAGAAGCGCGATGCGCCTTCAGGCACGGCGTTGAGGATACTCGCGGCTATTGGCCGCACTCCTGCTGACGTTCCCGTTTTTTCGCTTCGTTTGGGCGATTTGCCGGGCGAGCACGCACTAATATTTGCGGGTAACGCCGAGCGCGTGGAGTTGTGGCACAAGGCTACTTCGCGTGCGTGTTTCGCGTCGGGCGCGCTTGCAGCGGCGGGTTGGGTTGCTTCGCGCGGCGACGGCGTGCTGCACGATTTCGTTGACGTATTGGAATGATTGTTGCAGGAGGGCGTTTGTGGTGTTGGTTCAAAAGTTTGGCGGGGGGATTCTTGCGGAGGCGGGTGATTTCGACCGTGCGGCTGCAATAGTCTTGACGGCTAATGCAGATTTCGTCGTCGTGTCCGCAGTGCAGGGTGTTACGGATGCGTTGATTGGCTTGGTAGGCAAGGCGCAGCGTGGCGAGGCGGTTCAAGGAGAGTTGGATGCGTTGCGCGAGAGGCACGCGCAGTTGTTTGAGCCGGGAGATTCGCGGGCGGTTGAACCGGTTGCGCGGGTTTTCAGCGAGCTGGGAAATGATTTGCGCGAGGTTTCCGCCGCTGGCGCGTGCAGCCCTGCGCTTTGCGCGAAGGTCGTTTCGCGCGGCGAGTTTCTTTCCGGCCTCGCGCTTGCCAGCCGTTTGCCTGGTTATTCGTTTTGGCCTGCGGAACAAGGTCTTGCGGCGGTTGGCGGTTTTGAAAACGCGCGTTGCGACTTGGTTTCTTCCGCCGTTCCGCCGCGCAAGAGCGTTGTCACGGGTTTTTACGGCGTGAACCCTGCGGGCGAGGTTTGCCTTTTCGGCAGGGGCGGGAGTGACTATACTGCCGGCGTGGTGGCGCGGTTGGCCGGAGCGTCGAAGCTCGAGTTTTGGAAGAACGTGGATGGCTTTATGACTACCGACCCGCGCTTGGCGCCGACAGCGCGTTTGATTTCCCGTTTGTCTTTCGCCGAAGCGAGCGAGCTAGCTCATTTCGGCGCGAAGGTGATGCACCCGGCGGCGTTGGAGCCGTTGCAAGGCACGGGCTGTCGCGTGGAGGTGAAGAACGTTTTCAACCCTGCGGCGGTGGGAACTGTGTTGGAGGAGGTTGTGGCTGGCGCAGGGGCTGTCGCTGTGGCGGGCAAGCGTGGCGTGGCGCTCGTGAGCGTTTCGGGCGACGGTATGGTGGGCGTTTCGGGAGTTGTTTCCGACGTCCTCGGCCGCGTGGCGCAGGCGGGCGTGTCTGTTGATGTTATTGGCACTACGCAGGCTAACGTTTCTTTTACGATTGCCGAAGGCGATTTGGGGCGCGTGCAATCGGCGCTTTCGCAGTTGGAGGGCTTCAAGGTCGACTGCAAAGGCGAGCTTGCGGTAGTGAGCATTGTTGGAGGTGGCGTGAATTCCCCCGCGTTTGTTTCGCGCGTTTTCAGCGCGCTTGCCTCCCAGGGCGTGCGCATTGAGTTGGTATCTCAAGGTTCGTCGGGCATAGGCTTGTCAGTGGCCATTCGCGAGGGTGATTACGGGGTTGCGGTTAACGCTGTTCACGACGAGTTTTTCGGAAGGGGGGGAGTTGCATGAAGCGCGTTGCGATACTGGGGGCTACGGGCATTGTGGGCCAGCAAGCGATGGTTGCGTTGCGGGGTCACCCCGATTTTCGCGTGGATTGCCTCGCGGCTTCCGAGCGTTCTGCAGGCAAGCCGTATGTCGAAGCGATTTCGCGCAACGGCGTGGTCGGTTGGTATGCCGATGGCGGGGTGCCGCAAGAATTCCGCGATGTCGTGGTGCGCGACGCAGCGTCGCTCGACGCGCGTGATTTTGACGTGGTGTTTTCTTGCCTCGAGTCTGACGCGGCGAGGGTGCTTGAACCCAAGTTTGCCGAGCACTGCGCAGTGATAAGCACCGCATCGGCCTTTCGCTGCGAGGCGGACGTGCCGCTCATCATTCCTCAAGTGAACCCCCAGCATTCCGAGCTCATTTCCGTCCAGCGGTCGAACCGCGGGTGGCAGGGGTTTATTGCGCCCATTCCCAACTGTACGACAACCGGCTTGGCCATAACGTTGAAGCCCCTTGATGATGCCTTCCGCCTTAAGAGTGTTGTAATGGTTTCCGCGCAGGCCGTGTCGGGCGCCGGCCGGAGCCCTGGCGTGGTGGCGTTGGATGTCATTGACAACGTCATTCCGTTCATTTCCGGCGAGGAGGAGAAGGTGGAACGCGAAACGAATAAGATTCTCGGCAGGCCTTTCCCCGTTTCGTGCACATGCACGCGCGTGCCGGTGCTCGAAGCGCATTTCGAGAGCGTGTTCGCCTCGTTCGAGGAGACGCCTACGGTAGAGGGGGCTGTTGCCGCGTTGGAAGGATTCGCTCCTGCAGTGAGGACGCGTTCCACGCCCGAGCGGCTCATCAAAGTTTTTTCCGACCCGTCGCGGCCGCAGCCGCGCCTCGACCGCGACGAGGGCGGGGGGCTCACCACGTGCGTGGGTCGCGTGCGGCAGGACAGCGTGCTGGGTTTGAAGTACGTGCTCTTGTCGCACAACACTCGCATGGGCGCGGCTGCTGGCGCAGTGTGGCTGGCGGAACTCTTAGAGGCGCAGGGTTTCATCGCGTGAGTTTCCGGCAGTTTATCGCTGCAGCAATGCTTGCGGTAACAGTTTTTTTCCATGCGCCTCGCATTTTCAGGAACCCCACGGAACCCGCGCCTTTCAAGGCGTGGTTTGCGGGTTCCGTTCGGTTCATCGGGCTCGTGTGATTTTGCGAATCAAATTGCGCGGGTCGCGTGGAAGCCCCGCTCTGTTGACGGGCGTGATTGCGGGCGCGCCTCCCTTCGGGCGTGACGCTCGTGATTTTAAAATGCATATTGGCTGATGGTTTGCGCGTCAAGCCCTGCTGGCAGCCGTGATTTCTTCAAGCGTCATTCCCAGCGCCAGGTCGCCTTCGCCGACGGTGTGGGATTGGCTTGTTTCGCGCATTGCCGAGAGTGGGAAGAACGCCCAGTTTTTGCGGTGGGGCTTCCACGCCAGCAGCACGGGCATTCCCGTTGCTTTCTCCCATTCTTCCATCTGGATGAATTTGGGCTTGTCGATGTACACGGCTTTCTTCCACGCCTTGCACTCGACGGCGAACTTGCGGGTGGACGACAGTGCGAGGAGGTCGGGGCAGTCGCCTTGCACGCCGCTTCCCGCTGCGCGCACCACCTTGAAACCTTTTTGCTGCAGGAGGGCGAGCAGCTCGCGCTCGGCGTGCGCGCCTTTGACGTAACGCCAACTGCCCATAACCTTAGCTTAACGCGTGGTGGTTGATAAGTTCGGCGGTGGCGCTGGTTTCGGCATTATTTCTTTGGGTTTTAACGCACCGCACACTCGGGGTTTTCTTTCCTGATAGTGGTTTCTTCGCCGTGGCCGGGCAGCACGCGCGTGGATGGCGGTAGTAGGGCGAGGCGCGCGAGCGAACGCAGCATTTCCGGCTCGTCGCCGCCTGGCAGGTCGGTGCGGCCCCGTCCTTGGTGGAAGAGCACGTCCCCCGAGAAAAGTTCGTTGCGTTCCTTCCAGTAGAGGCACGCGCTTCCGGGAGTGTGGCCGGGGCAGTGCAACACCGTTAACGAGGCGTTGCCGAAAGCGAGTGCCATTCCTTCCTGCAACAGCACGTCGGCCTTGCTCGGCTGCGTTTCAATTCCGTACTCCCGCCCGCCAGGTTTTTCGAGCATTTTCGCGTCGTCAGCGTGGCACGCTATCTTGCAGTTGAACAGCTTCTTGAACTTTGCGTTGTCCGCGGTGTGGTCGAAGTGGCCGTGCGTGTTTACGAGGAGCGTCACGCGCACGCCGGCCTTCGCCGTGCGTTTCGCCACTCGCTGCGCGCTGCCTTCCGGCGCGTCGATGACAAGCGCCTCGCCGTCGCATTCGGCGACGTAGCAATTGTTGTCCATTGAGCCGCAGTCGCGGAAAACAGTTGTCTTCACGAGTTCACCTTTTCTCGCGCATCAACTGCCGCAGCCTTTCGGAAAGTTCGCTGTCGGAACCTAACAATTTTCGGTTGGTTTTCCTTGCGAGCGCGCGCAGCGTGTCGCGCGTCACGCCAGGCATTACGGTTTGTTCGCGCGTGTGAAAGTCCGAGCCTATGGTGGGCACTAGGCAGCCGGTTTTCTGGGCGAGGGCAATCAACCGTTTCGTTTCGCCCGGCGTGTGGTCGGGATGCATAACTTCAATGCCGGCGAGCCCGGCGTCGACGAGGTCGAGTATCACTTCCTCGCTTGCGGTGTAGTGCGGTGAGGAAGGGTGGGCGAGCACGACGAACCCGCCGTGCTTGTTCACCGTAGAAATGAATTGCGCGGCGTCCACGTTGCTGTTGAACGTCTTCACCCGGCCGTAGTGTGCAATCAGCCTTCGCGCGGCGTTGCCCGTAACACTGCGGTTTTGTTTCACGCCGAAGAGTATTGACATCAGGTTCGTGCCAGTCAGCCCTTTTCGCGGCAGGTCGTCGAGCCGGATGTGGTTTGTGCGGAAGCCTGCTTGCCTGAATTCTTCAAGCGCCTTCTGCACGTTGCGCACCTCGAGGCTGCGGGCTTGTCCGACGTGCGTCATTACGGCGAGTTGCGCTTGGGGCGTGGTGAAGTACGCCAAGAGGTGCACGTGCGCAAGCTTCGGTTTTCTTCCTTGCAGGCATAAGTGCCGCGCGTTGACTTCCATCGAGCCGGGCACCACGGCAACGTCTCGCTTTTCGCCAGCTGCTTCGGCAAGCTTGCTGCCTTCGAAAGTGTGGTGGTCAGTCACGGCCACGAGCGGCAGCCTTAACCCGTGCGCCGTGTCTATCAACTCGTGAGGCGTGCGCGCGCCGTCCGATAGCGTCGAGTGCAGATGCAAGTCGGGCGCGCCCACGCCGAAACCCGGGCGCAGGCGCAGTTGGTCGCCCCGCCGTTTTGGTCTTGCCATTTCAACTTCTTTTTATCGCGAGATTGCTTTTAATTGCTATGGCGCCCGCCGGATGTTTTCCGGGGTGTTTTCCACCCGCGGCAGCTGCGAGTGTCACTACGCGTGCGTTGTTACCGCGGCAGTTTTAAAAGCGTTTTCGTGCTAT
>JBBSWX010000070.1:0-7092 GCA_038046065.1 Microcaldota archaeon
GGGCGTCTGCCTTGTTGCGGCGCCGGGTCTTGGCGCTTCGCAGGTTTGCTGGCGGGGGCGGGGGGGGTTCGGGGGGTTCGGCGGTTTTTTATATTTTTCCCCGGTACATCCCGTTCAATGGCCGGTGGCGGGCGCGGGGGGCGCGAGGAATGCGGCGTGTGCGGAGTGGGAGTCAAGCCCGCCAACCTCCAGAACCATTTGTTTAAAGCCCACGGCGTCGGCAAGCCGGAGGGCTTGGTTGCCTGCGGGATTTGCGGCGCGGCCATCCGTGAAGCCAACCGGGCCAGGCACGTTGAGAAGGCCCACCAGCAAGGGAACAGCCCGCCTGTTGATGAAGGCAAGCTTTTCTTGAACGGCTTGGTTGAGTTTCAGGCCGAACTGCTCCGGAAAGGCAAGACGGCGCTCCCGTGCAAGGCTTGCGCCAACAACGGCCGGTGCGTTGAATGCGGTGGCTCCACGAGCCGCAGGAAGGAAACGCTGGATGAAGGCGCGGTTCTCGAGTCTTGTTGTTGCAGGAAGTGCGGGTTCGAACACTCCCACGCCGTCGTGCCTTCGCCCGTATGCTGCCTGGGTTTCGTATGCAAGAGTTGCAGGAATGAATACTCGGTGTTCGTTCCAGGCATCCGAATGCTTGCCTCCGTCCCGGGAATGAAGGGCGCGCTGGTTCCGGAACGGTTTATTCTCAGCGTAGAGATACGGTGCCCCGAATGCCACGGCCACGCGTACGAGTTCAGCCAGGGCGGGATGCTCGCGTTGTATGGCATGATGGCCAGGGAATTGGCGGCTGAAAAGTACGGGCTCAAGCGCTCGCGCGAAGGCTTGCCGGAAATTGAGGCGGTTTCCAGCATCAAGACTTGGGACGGGGCGTTCTTTTCAAACTCTCCTGACGCCAATGCCCACTTGCGCCAATTGGCGCTTGACAAGCCTCGAGACGCGGCTTCCTTGGTTCGCTATGCCAACGGCCTCAGGCGGGCTAACGATTACGATGAAGCGGTGGAGTGCTACAAGAACGCCCTCGAGTTGGATCCGGAGTGCGCCGACGCATTATATTCCCTTGGAGCGATTTACGCGCACAGGAAGGATGTTGGCTTGGCAAAAGGGTATTTGGAGAAGGCAGTGCCTCTTCTAAGGACGCGCGGCGCGTTGAACCCTCGAGAGACGCAGGTACTCATTGATGACGCGCGTGATTGCCTTGAGGCCATGAGACTGGCGGGCTTCATATGATTCCGCACGTGGACCGCAAACTGGTGGACGGCGGCGTTGTTGCAGGCGGCCGCGCCATTGAGATTAATCCCGGGTTTTCAAAGGCACTGGGGTTGATGGAGGATTCCGGGCGCAACGTGCTTGTGACGGGCAAGGCCGGCACGGGCAAGTCCACCCTCTTGGAGTATTTCTGCAACAAAACGGAGAAAGACGCCGCGGTTCTCGCCCCGACGGGCGTTGCGGCGGTCAACGTGAACGGCCGCACGATACACTCGTTTTTCGGCTTCAAGCCCGACGTCACGCTGGAGAAAGTCCGGAAAATCCCGGCCGAGCGGGCTCGCGTGTTCCGGGAGCTTGACGCCATCGTCATTGACGAGGTGTCTATGGTCCGGTCGGATTTGCTTGACTGCGTCGACAAGTTCCTGCGCCTCAACTCCGGCAGCCCCCGCGAGCCGTTCGGCGGCAAGCAGATGCTTTTTTTCGGCGACTTGTACCAGCTCCCCCCGATTGTCACCGCCGCCGAGAGCGGGGCGTTCAAAGGCGTTTACGCCAGCCCGTTTTTCTTCGACTCGCGTTCTTTCTGCGAGGCCGGTGCGGAATGCGTGGAGCTGGAGAAGGTCTACCGCCAGAAGGACGCGGGTTTCATCAACATCCTGAACGCAATCCGCAACAACACCGCGGGCGAAGGAGAGTTGGCCGTCCTCAACTCGCGCCTCGACCCGGGATTCAAGCCCGGCAAGGGCGATTTTTGCATCACGCTCACGACGACCAACGATTTGGCCGACTCGGTCAACGCCGCGGGCTTGTCGGAACTCCGCGGGCCCATTCGTTCCTTCAACGCAAGGGTTTCCGGCGCCTTCGACAAGGGCCATTACCCCGCGAGCCTCAAGCTCGACTTGAAGAAGGAAAGCCAGGTCATGTTCCTGAACAACGATTCGTCAGGCCGGTGGGTGAACGGAACGATGGGGAGAGTCGCCGGTTTTCAGGAGGCGCCGGGCGGTCCGGAGGAAATACTCGTCGGGCTGCCCGACGGTGGCGAGGTCGGCGTGGCTCCCTTCAAGTGGTCCGTCTTCAGTTTCTCGTTCAACCCCCAGGCAGGCCGCCTCGAGTCCGTGCCAATGGGCTCGTTCACGCAGTATCCCTTGCGGCTCGCTTGGGCCGTGACGATTCACAAGAGCCAAGGCAAGACTTTCGACAACGTGGTCGTCGACGTGGGGAGGGGCACGTTCGTGCCGGGGCAATTGTACGTCGCGCTAAGCCGCTGCCGCACGCTTGACGGCATCAGGTTGAGAAAGCCGTTGCTCAAGCGCCACGTTTACGCCGACTGGCGCGTAGTCAAATTCGCGACTTCCCTCCAGTACCGCCGTTCGGAGCTCGCAATGCCCTTGCAATCAAAGCGGGAGTTGGTCGAGAAGACGATCTCCCAAGGCGGTTCCCTGCGCATAACCTACCTCAAGGCCAATGACGTGAAGTCCCAGCGCGTGATCACCCCGCTTAGCGTGGGGCGGATGTTTTACGAAGGGAAAGAGTTCCTGGGCGTCAAGGCGTTCTGCCACTCTCGCAATGAAGAGCGCACATTCCGCCTCGACCGGGTTCTGGCAATGGAGGCGGTAGAGGCGGGCGAGGCTCGTGGCGCTGCAAACGAGCGCGCAAGGTGAAGACTGTTCCGAACCCCGCCGATGGATGGCCGTAATGGGGGCGTAAGGCATAAAAAGTTTCGCGCGCTATTCCGTCCGGGATTGCCATGGCCGTAGTTTCTATTGACGTTGAAACCACGGGCTTGGGGCACAAGGCTTCGCCGCCTCGGGAGGACGCCGTTTTGCAAGTCGGAATCGCGTGGCGGGGGAAGAATGCCGGAGTCAGGACGTGGTCGGAGCTCTGCAATCCCGGGATGAAGTTTCTTGCCGGCGGCAGGGCGGCGGCAGCCCTCCAAATCAACGGCATTGCACCGCAGGCCGTCTTGAAGGCCCGCCCCGCTAGGACGGTGGCCGGCGAGTTGTGGCGCAGGATACGCGCGGTTGAGGAGTCGTGCGGGGAAGCCGCCGAATTCCGGGCGTACAACCGCGCCTTCGACCAGGGCTTTCTAGCCAAGAGCCCTTGGAAAATCCCGGAACGACGGTGGGGCGAGTGCATAATGCGGAAGGCGGCGTACAGGCTTGCGGGCTGCGATAGGCTCAAGCTTGAGCGCGCCATGGCAATGCTGGAAATCGCGTGGCCCGGCCCGCGCGCCCACGACGCCGCGTCCGACGCGCACGCCGCGCTGTTGATCGATGAAAGGTTCGAGTAAAAGCGGATGTGCGAGAAAGCTGCCGTGACGTAATCCTTCCGACCGCCTATTGCCAGAGGAGTTTGGTTTCGCCTCCCGCGCGCGCATGGGTTTTGCTCACTTGCACGATGAGCGGAAAGTTGTTCGTGCATTTGCCGATTGCGACGCACTGGCCGACCCCCAGGTTTTTCACGAGCGCGAGGCTCTGCGGGTCTATCACCTGCGCGTTCGAGACGAAGGCGATGTCGTTGTCGGAGGAGAAGTTGAAGGAGAAGAGGTTGTCGCACTGGCGGAACACCATGCTTGGCAGTGTCGTCGGCTCGTTCGTGATTATTACCGAATATATCCCGAGGTGGCGCATTCTAGTGATTACGTCGTCCCAGAATTCTTTTTCAAAGTAGTTCTGCGCCTCTTCGGCGAGAAGGAATATCTTGCCTTCGTCGCGCAGGCCGGCTGCGATGAGCTGCCGCAATACGTAGACTATCGAGAGTTCCTTCGCCTTCTCGCCCTGCCGGAAGAGGTTGAGCACGATCGCCCCGCCGCCCCTTGCTTTCTCGAGTTGCGCGGCGAAGTCGAAATCCCCGAAAACGCCGAGGCTTGAAGCGTAGTCAATGCGCGCCATTGCGGCGTTCATCGAGCCCGGCGGGCTTTGGCTCGATTGCACCCATTCGCGCAAGTCCCTCAAACTCTTGCCTTTATCGGTTTCCGACCAGTAGCGCGCGAAGAGCCGGAAGGCGTTGTGGTTCTCTTCTATCTGGCACATTCTGCAGAACGTTTCGAAGCTGATGCCGTCGAGGGGAATGAAGAAGTTGCTTCCGGGCACGAGTTCCGCGAGTCTTGCCGCAACGCCGCTCTCGCCCCCCTCTTCGGTTTTCTTCAGGCTGGCGTACTCGCCGTTGACGTCCAGCACTATTGCAGGCGCGCCGTTGGCGATGATTTGCTCCAAGAGCTTTTTCGCCAAGTGCGATTTTCCGCTTCCTTTCCTGCCGGTTATCAGGCTGACGCCCTGCAGGCTCGCCAAGTCTATTTCGAGGGCGTAGTCCGACCCGTAGAGCGAGCCTATCGAAGCGGGTTTTATAGCGCCAATACCGAGCATTTCTATCACTTGCCTTTCTTCCATCCGCTCGATCCGCGCTTCGCTCGTGGGAAGGCGCAGCAGGCCGGGCGAGAAGCGCCCGTCTTCGATGGTTCCGCGAATCTTGCATTTGGCAACCCGAAACTCCGAGAATTCTTTCGCGTGCCTTGCAACCAGCTCTTGCGCGAGCTTCAAGTCGGGGCCGGGGAGGTTGGAGAGGAATTCGCCCAGCGCCTTGCGCAGGCCGCCGTAGCGCAAGTCGTAAGCCTGCGCGGCTATTTCAAGGCTGCCGTCGTAAATCCTCACGCAGTCGCCCACTTTCAATGCGCCGGGAGGGCTGTAGAGCAGCACGAGCTCGTCGCCGGTCTTTGAAAGCAGGCGGAAATTCGCATCCATATCAATCCTTGTTTTGCACGGTAAGCAATGGCGGGGCATGCATTAAAAAGACGGGCAGGGGGGGGCTTGCCGGCGGCCGTCCGATGTGTTTGATTAGGGGCATAACCTTCGATGCTCTGCGTTTCTTTCGTTTCCTTCCGCCCCCGCTCTCGGCATTATCGTCCTAGCGTAGTGCCTAAAACTTGTCGGAAAGCCTCGCCAGCTAGGTATCGCGTGACTCGCATAATCGGAGTTTCGGACGAATTGTCCAACACGACTGCATAGCCTAATGCGCGCGGGTTCTGATTACTGAACGCTTGCAGCCACGCGTGCATCGGCTTTTCTTCAGTAATAGATGCGTTAGAACGTTTCGGCGGTCCAAAGTATTTCCATTCTACTACCGCATCCGGGGTGTTGAAGCCGCCGTTGGAGTTCCAGCAGGTCATGCGCGGCTTCGGCCATACTACCAAGTCCTTGCGTGTAACTAGCTTGCCGTCCGAAAACGGGTTTTTGACGGCGACTTCGATTCCAACGCGCTCGATGTCGAGAAACCGGTTCAGGCAAGAGTGCGCAAACAAATTAACTGCCTCGTTCTCGCGCCCCTGCCATCCTCCCTTGTGAATTAGCTCGAAGAACTCTGCCAAAGCGGTTTCAATCGACGCCGCAGTATCCGCCATGTTCAGCCTATTTTCTCTGGCAACGCGGCTTTATAGCCTTTAGCCCGTCTTCGGCACTCGCTGTCGCGTTTCCTTCATTTCCTGGAGGAACGCTCTCCGCCAGCCTGCGAATTCCTTGAAACCCGCGCCGAGGTAATCGGTTTTCTTCGCGTCGTAACGCTTTACCACCGCGCATAGTTCTTCAGGATAGTTGCCGTGGCCGTACTTTCTTGCGGCCGCGGAATACTTGCCGAGGTCGATTGGCGCGCGCATGAGCAGCGTCAGCAAGTCTATCGCGTCTTTTTCCCCCTTTATAGTGCCGCGCCGTTCGATTTCAGCGCCTTGCTTCAAGACGAGCAGCACTTCCGGGGTTACGGTGGTGATGCCTTGCACTTTCGTCGCGTACTTGCCCAGCTCTTCAGGCGGCACCGCGAGCCGCGAGTAGTAAGGCGCGTACAAGTCGACGTCGAGCTTGTCAAACTTTATTTCGTACTTTCGCAATGCCGGGTTTTTTTCAACGCGGAATTCTTCGCGCAAGGCGTTCAGCACGGGTTGCTCCACGACCAAGTCGATGTCTTTAGATTTATGGCAGCCGGTCCACAAGTAAGCCGCCCAGCCGCCAATCACTATGAATTCAAAGCGCTTGGAGAACTCCGCGAGTTTTTCCCAGCTTTCTTTAGTCAAAAGCTCGTTCCAAAACTCTTTTGCAAACCCCGTCATAAGCCCAACCTTGCTTCAAGCGCCTTGCGGAATTCTTTGGCGTACCATTCCTTGAGGTTCCACAAGTCTACGTAAACCAACGCGAGGGGCGCCACGCCGCCTTGTGCAACCCGTTGCAACCCCCCGTCGCCAGCCAACACCGTCAAGTTCGGCGGGCCGGCTCTCGCGGTAAAGCGCCTTTTGATTTCTTGCAAGGCGCCGGGAGTGGTAGCATACACGACGACTTCGCCGTAATCTGCAGGCGCGTGGCCTAAGGCGTATTTGCAGGCAGAGTACGCCGTGTACACTACGCCGGGCGGCATGCTTTTTTCTATTTGCGAAACCGTGCCGTCAACGCGCGTCTGGTAGGTCACGTCTGCCTGCAAGTCCCGTTCGTTGCACCAGTGGAACAAGATCTTTTCCGCGTCAACCACGCGAAAGCCGCGCGGCGATATTTCCACCGCGCCCATTGCCGAGAGGCGCTTTACCGCTGCGTTCACCGCGCTCAACGACAAGCCCAGCGACTTAGATAGTTCAAGTTGCGTGAAACGCGTTTGCTTGCGCTGGAAAAAAGCGGACAAGACCTCCCGCAAGACGCGCTCGCGCTGTTTCACGTTTCAATTATGATATAGTCTTACTTATATATGTTTCTAGGTACTTTGAAAGCTATATATACTCTAAACGGTAGCTATTGAAACTCGTTGTGAAATGGGCGCGCCGGTGTCCGAAGGTTAAGGCTTCGTGCGCCTTGCGCGGTACGCCTTTCCGCCGGTCTTTCAGTAGCCTATAAAAGCGGCCTTTACGTTATTCAGCTGCCC
>JBBSWX010000071.1:0-15745 GCA_038046065.1 Microcaldota archaeon
ACGAAGACCTACGCAAGAAAAACGATGCGACCGACATCATTATTGACTCCAGCCATTACCCCCTTTGGTGCCAGGATCGCGAAGCAAAAAACGGAATTTGCGTCAGGAATCACGACTTCTACGTAGACTCGAACAACTTCGAAGGCTGGCTGTTGACGCCCAAAAACGCGATAACCGCAAGCGAAAACAACGGCGAGTGGACGGTTACCGCTAGCAACAAGAACTACCCTGTGCAAAAAACGCTGCCCATTACCATTAAAACGACCGTATACCGCAACATCAAGACCGGGTACGAGGATCGCCTACACTCCATAGCAGAATACTCTACCGCGACCAAATTAACCGCGCACCCCCACAAGGCGACGGCAACGTTCAACGACCAGCAGATACACCTAGACCTCGAAGCTGGAAATAACCGCTACATATACGCCAAATATCTGATTGCAAAGAAAACCAGCACGAACACCTACGCCCCGCGGTACTTATGGAAAAATGAAGTCATCGACGAAAACGACGACCAGTACATCGATGCTTTCAAACCTAAACCTGAAGAAGTTACCGCCGGATTCCTCCTGCTCGACAATTTCGGCCGCGTCGTGCTTGAACACAACCCGATTGCACAAACCACGGCGGCAACGCAACCCTCAAGCACGACGGCCGAAACGCCCGCCGGAGGGTCTACGGAATTCAAGGCTGGCGAAGTGGCGCACTTGAATCTAGTGAATAGCAACGGCGCGCTAACCCCGCTGGAGCAAGCCCTGCTCTACGCGGGAAAAGCGTTCAAGCTCAAGGTGGAGTACGCGAAAGCCGGGCAGAGCTACTACCCGGGAATAATCGGGGTTTATACCCAGAAAACCAGCAGCGGCAAGGCGGACGTAAGCGCCTACTACCCGCAAAATGCAGTTGAAACGTGCGAAAACTGTTACGTCGCGCCGCCAGCAAGCCTCGCCATCACCAGCCCTGCCGGCACAATAACCAGAACTGGGAGGATAATAACACTCCGCGGGGAAGCTTACCCCCGCACATCCAACGCAGAATACAACATAAAAGTAGACGGCCAAACCATCACCACGTACATCAAGACGCTAGACTACTGCAACCAGGCTAACTTCTACGGCCGCACGCCCGCCCTCGAATTGAAATCCGATGCCGGCAAGCCGTTCTTGTGGACTCGTTACTTGATTGCAGAAAAAACTTCGGGAAGCTCATACGCGCTGAGAGGCTGGCTCAGTTGGAACGGCGGCAGCGAGCGCATCGACGAGGCGGACGCACACAACCTCGGCACCGCGCCCCTGAACATATACAGCTATATCACCAAAGAAATCCTGCTGCTCGACGAGTACGGAAACATAGTTATGGACTATAAGCCCGTGAAGCTCGCGGCCGCGTGGCAAAGCGCGGACAGAAACTTTGAAGTAAAGTTCACGCTGAGTTCGCCCGCCTACACAAACACGCAACTCTACATTACAAAAGTGAACGGCAAAACCCTCTCGAACACTATTACTGAATTTATACCCACGAGCATACTGAAAGGCGCTACTACCGCGACCGCCAGCCGTCAAGTGATGATTGACGCCATTGCGAGCGCAGCCAGCCGGGTGGGCGTGAACGTCAAAGACGTTAATAACATCGAAATCCGCTTGTGGCAATACCCCGCCACCACGCCCGTAATCCTTGAAACGTAGTCAAGCCGAATTGGCGCGTTTTGCAAGCCGGCGGTTAATCAAGAATAATGACTGCAAAAGCACGCAAACGTTAATTGGGTAAACTCGCAATTTACCTAAACCGCAAGGGTTATATTCGGCTTGCGCGCAAAGCGTAGCGTGGATTTGGAGGTTTCAACGAGGCTAGGCGAACTCAACGCCAGCCGCGGCTCGTGGAATGCGGGAGTGAAGCGCGACTGCTGGCAAAGCCTCAAGAATGCGCTGAAACGAAGGCAAGCGGTAGTGCTGCAAGGCTTGCGCAGGACGGGAAAGACCACGCTGGCCAGGAAGCTCGCCTTCGAGGAAAAGTCGTCCGAATACTTCTCGTGGGACGCGGTAAACCCGCCGTACACCCCCCAACGGCTGGACGAACTGCTGCAGGCGATGCAGGCAAAGCTCTGCGTGATAGACGAGATACAGTACGTGCCCGGCTGGCAGGTGGTGCTCAAGCGGCACTACGATCGCGACGACGGCCGCAGGTTCCTCGCAACTGGAAGCGCGTCCCTCGAACTCGACAAGCGCTCGCACGAAACCCTCGCAGGCAGGGTGCAGACGCACACGCTCAAAACACTCGCGCTCGGCGAGTACGCGCGCTTCACCCGCAAAAAACCCGGCGACTGCATAGCCGAATACCTGCGCGCAGGCGGCTTCCCCGAGATAGCTGGCGAGAAGGACGCGGGCTTCAGGAGCACCTACATACAGGACGCGGTCCTCCGGCAGTTCGCCTCAAGAGACCTGCCCACGGTGTTCCCCGACAAGAACCCCGAGTTCGCCTTGCGAATACTAAAGCTCGTCGCCGCAAGCGCCGGCTCGGCCATACAGCTCAACAGCCTCGCGAAAACCCTGTCAACCAACCGCGTGACGCTCGCCTCGTACTACCACGCGCTCGAAAGCGGCCTGCTCGTGCGCACGGCATACAACAGCACGCCGTCCCTCGCGAGGCAGGAACGCTCGGCCAAAAAGGCGTTTATCGAAGACAACGCGATACTCGCAACGCTCAACCCGGCGGCAACGACAGGCGCGCTCGCCGAAAACGCCTTGGCGCGCCACCTCCCGCAACTGTGGTTCCACAAGAACCGCGGCGAGATAGACTTCATACTCCCCGACGAGAAGCTCGCGATAGAACTGAAGTACCAGAACAACGTCACGGCGCAAGACGAGCAGCCGCTAAGGCGCTTCCTGCAGGAGAACCCCGGATACCGCGGCGTGCTCGTCACGAAAAACGAGAAGAATGATGGGGAGGTGCCGCGGGTGCCCCTGCACGAGTTCCTTATCGGTTGGGTAAACCGGCGATTTACCTAAATGCAAGCTAGTTGGACTGCGTAAAAACCATTGATTTTACGCAATGGCATTGCGAAAGATTAAGCGGCGGCTTGACAACCGAGACGAAAGTTAGGAAGCGTTGAAATGAAGCCACCGCAACTAATCTTACCGGATTGGTAAGGTATTTATATCACCTTACTCAAGGAGTAAGGTAGGTCTTTAATATGGGTAAGTGGTTGCCGGAGTGGCTTGCGCGGAATTACTTCAAGCTCGAAGCCGCCACCGAGAAGTTGTGGGAAGCCCGCCAGACCGATGTTTCCGAGTCGCGGATCGCGTTTTCGTTTCAGGAGGCGAAGGAAATCCTGGGCGCTAGCGACGCGGTTACGCAGAAAACTTTGTGGGAGCTTGAAATCAGGGGTTTCCTGCTTAAGCGGCGGGAGGATGCCAAGCTTAGCTCGAAGCGTTATTTCTTGACTCCGTTCGCGGAGCTCTTGGATGTCCTTAAGATCTACCTCACGTTTCCTCACCGAGGGTTTGAGAAGCTGCTTTTGGAGAAAAAACTGGCTATGGCCCCTTGGGGGTACATGCTGACGGGCGGTAGTGCCGCGTACTATTACAGCCGCTACCAGTCGCCGGGCAAGGTTCTTGAAATCGAGGTGCGGCCAAACGATTACGGCAGGTGGATGGCGTTTCTTTCCGACCGCCGGACTGTGGTTAATCCTGACGCACCCATCGAGACTAGGCGCGCAAAACGGTATGTCCGCTTGTCTTGCTTCTTGAATGGGGCGGAAGATGATTTTAGCGATATTGACGGCCTGAAAGTTAAGCGCGTTGAGCAGCTCTTGGTGGACTTTCTTTACGATGATTCGCTGGCTTCGGCAACTCAGGCTATCGCCCTCGCGGCCAGCAAGTACCAGCCGATTGATTGGAAGGACGCCGTCACTCGCGCTGAAAAGCGGCAGCTCTTGCGGCCGTTGGGTTGCGTGCTTGAAATTTTGAATTCCGAGGCGAAGAAGCGCGTTGTCGGCATCGGGGTAGTCAAGGATATTCGCTCACGGCAGCCGATTCCTGCTGAAGTCCGGGTTTTCCCGAGGAAAGAGGCCGTTGAGTACGAGGAGTTGAACAAAAAGCTTCTTTCCGGAGGTAGGTGGCTCTCAAAGGGCGATTTGGAAGCGATAACAAGGTCGAGGGATTCCCTGCGTTACTACGAAGAAATAGGCCGGAAATGGAATATGACGATTCTGTTGCCTAGGGCGGCGGTTCGCAAGATACTTGACGATTTGGGGGTTGAATTGCGTGCCTGAATTCACCGTATCCGCACAGCTGGAAGCCGAGAGTCTGCGGGACTTGCGCGCGCTTTTGGAACACGCTGGGCGGCAGGCCGTTACGCTTGTGCTTATTGGCGGTTACGCGGCGCGGGCTTACACCAAACCGGCGCACTACCGCGGCACGAAAGACATCGATTTCATCACACAAAAGACTGGTTTAGGCTCGCTAAAAGGGCTGCTGAAAGAGCTGGGCTACGACATTCAAACCACGCCGCACGGCTTGAAGGCATTGAAGCGAGTTGAGCACGGCGAGATAAAACTTGATATTGCGGTTGGCGCTATCATCGACGACAGTACTGGTAAGGCGTACACGCCGCGCCCGGAGAGCATTGCTAACGCTCTGCGCCTAATGATTACCGCCTTTTATGAAGAAAACGCGAGCTTGAATATCGAGGCGCCCGTGGTGCCGTTGAAGGACGAATTGTTGATGAAGCTCTTAACCGAAGCCGCGCAGCGGCCGCGCGACAAGTTTGACGTTGTTGCTATGCTGCTTGATTCCTTCGGCGAGCTTGATACCGATGCGTTCGCGGAGGACTGCCGGCGCTCGAACCTTGACGAGCTTATTAGAAAGCGATTGGAAGTCTTGCTAGTCCAGGCGAAGCAAGGCAAGCTGCGCGGGCTTTGGAAGGAATACGCGAACCTAGAGTTCACGCAAGCGCAAGAAACTGAAGTCAAAAAGAAAGCGTCCGAGCTTCTCGACGCATTATCCACGCCTGCTCGTTAAGCGCCAGCAAAGTTACGCTGCACTTCGCTTGCGTCGCAACAAATTTCACTTTTTGAAACGCGTTTCAGTCAACGACCACAGGTTAAAGCCAGTGGCGTGTCGACAGCTCAAGGCTTTAGGCGAATGCACGCCACTGGTTCGCTAACTGGTCGCTCATCCCGCAACTGAAGTGGCGAGGCGCGTGGCTCTGCCACCAAGATCCCATTCGACCGAGTCACGCGCCTCGAAGGGCGTTCGCGAACCTGTGGTCGTTGTAATCGTAACGCTTTGCTCGTTTCGCAACTATTGCTGAAAACTGCGGGTCGGGCACGCCGCAACTAAACCGCAGCGCGCCCCCGCGCGGGAAATGCGGAAGTGCGACTGCGGGAAGGGGTTGAAAAAGCCCCTTAAATTCTTTTCGCACGATTATAATACTCGTTTTCTAGGGGGTTAAATTGCAGCTTCCAAACCCGTACGCTTGGGCAAACTACAAGCTACTCATGATAATACCGGTAATTTTGATAGCCGCCAGCATACTGTTTTTCATACCCCACCTGCAGAAAGGCATTGACCTCAAGGGAGGGTTGCTGGTCACGCTGCAGACCGACGCGCCAGTTGACGCCGCGGCCGTGAAAGCCGCACTCGCGCAGTACAGCCGCAACGTGGAAGTGAGGCAGTTCCAATCGCCTGCCGGCAACGGCGTGGAAGTAGAGTTGGAGAACGACGCGGGGCTGGATGCGGCGGAAGAGAAAATAGGCTTGGTCGCGGGCTTGGAGCGCGAAGCACAGCAGGCGCGCCTTGAAGCGCAGTACGCGAAAGAGCGCGGCGATGATGCCACGGCGTTGGAGGGGAAGGCTGACTCGCTGGAAAAGAGGACTGTTGAAGAGGCGAACGCTGGCCTCGCGGCGGTAAGCTCGGCCAAACGGGCGGTGAAGGCCGACGGGGCGACGCAACTTTTGCAGCAAGAGTTTGAAAGCCGCAAGGCAGGGCTTCGCGCGGGAATACTCGCCGCGCTCAAGAAAACCACGAAATTCAACTCGCACAGCTTCCGCGAAGTCGGCTCGAGCCTCTCGAGAATATTTCTCGCCAAGACGCAAGAGATAGTGTTGTACTCGTTCATCCTGTCAGCCATCGTAGTGCTGCTCGTTTTCCGGTCGCTCGCGCCAAGCGTGGCGGTAGTGTTCGGCGCGTTGGGCGACGTGGCGATAACTGCAGGCGTTATGGCAGCCGTCGGGATACCGCTCTCGCTGCCCACCATCGCCACGCTGTTGATGCTGATAGGATTCTCGCTCGACACGGACATAATGCTGACGATGAGAGTCTACCGCCGCCGCGAGGGAAGCCGCGAACAAAGGGCGTTCGACGCGCTCAAGACTGGCTCGCTGATGAACTTGACGACGATAGGCGCGTTCGGCGCGCTGCTCGTCATCGCCACGTGGCTGCAAATCCCGACTTACAGCCAAATCGGCGCGGTCGCGGTGATAGGCGGGTTCGTGGATTTCATAGTAACTTGGGGCTTCAACGCAGGGTTCGTGCTCTGGCGGCTGGAGAAGGAAGAGAATGCGTGAAGAAAGTAGGGAAACGCGAAAATTGAAGGAACGCGGGAATGATAAGGTAACTGGAAATGGCTGACTACTCGAACATTACGAACAACCGCAAAGTGCAGCTCGTTGTAGTAGTGGCCTTGCTGGCGCTAGCACTGATATTCCTGCGCGACCTCAACCCCGCCACGGTGGATTTGAAGCTCGGCATAGAGTTCGTGGGTGGAGTAAGGATTCCCGTCACGCTCGAGCGCAGCGTAGACCAGGCGACGATGACGACCATCGTTGACCAGATAAAGCAGCGGATAAACAAGTTCGGCCTCTCGCAAGCAGTCGTGCGGCCCGTCGGGGATAGGGAAGTGCTCGTCGAAATACCGCAGGCGGAAGACAACGCCATTGAAAGCGTGCAACGACTGTTGAGAGAAGAAGGAAAATTCGAGGCCATCATCGACGGGGCGGTCGCGCTTGAAGGGAAGGACGTGATAAGCGCCAGCGTGGGCGGCATCACGGAAAGCGTGCACGCCAACCCCGGCGGCGGGTACTCTTGGGAAATAGGCTTCACTGCAACTACGGAGGGAGGCGCGCGCTTCACGCAAGCCGCGCTAGGAAAAGCCAATTATCCCGTTTTCATGTTCCTCGACCGGCCTTCCAACGCAACAATCGTGGCAGACCGCAGTTGGTTCAACGCAAGCACCAACCCGGCAACGTTGGATAGGGCGGTGCGCGAGGCGTTAAGCAAGCAAGGCGACGACATAAACTTATTGTTCGAAGACGAGCTGGGCACGCCGCAAGCCGCGGAAACGCTGAAGGGAACGAAGACAGTCATCGCCCCCCTCGGCGGGAAGGCGCGCGAGCTGCTGGAAAAGCAAGGCTTCTCCACCGAGCCTAACGCCAGCCGGAAGCTCGTGCTGCGCGAGGTTGCGGAAGTGAGGCCTACCACGTACTTGACGGACAAGGGAGAACTCACGGTAAGCGAATGGCCGGCCATCGGCTTGATAAGCGGCCCGACGCTTTCGCCTGAACTGGCCGACGGCCAGGCGAAGAGCCTGCCGTCCTACCGCATCACCGGCAGCGGCACGGGCGGCAACCCCGACGAACAGAAGGCCAGCGCAATCAACGAATTGAAGATAATGAAGATAGTCCTCACGCAAGGGAAACTTCCGGTAAGCACCGTGATAGGCAGCACGTACTCTATCTCCCCGTCGCTCGGCAAGCAGTTCTTTATCTACAGCGCGTTGGGAATACTCCTCGCAGTTTCGATAGTCGCACTCCTCATAATACTCCGCTACCGCTCGCTAGTCCTCGCCGTGCCCATCGTGCTCGTCAACGCCATCGAGATGCTGGTCACGCTCGCGATAGTAGGGAGCTTCACACTCGACCTCGCCGCGATGGCGGGAATCATCACGCTCATCGGCACTGGAGTGGACGACCAGATAATCATCACTGACGAGCTGCTGCACAAGAAGAAGAAGGACGGCGAGGAGGAAGAGCCGCTTGAAGCCGCCGGCGTAAAGCAACGCATCGGCAAGGCGTTTGAAATCATAATGACGAACGCCACCGTCGCGATAGTCGCAATGCTCCCGCTGCTGGTGAGCGGCATCGTCGAAATAACGGGCTTCGCCCTCGCTTACGTCATAGGCGTGCTCGTCGGCGTGTTCCTCACGCGACCGGCGTACGCAGTCATCGTGGGCGAGCTATTCAAGAAAAAGTGAAACGAATGCCCCGAAAGCTATGCTTTACTGGCAAATCGAGCTTGACAAGCAGCTTGAAACACTCAATGCCACGCGCGCGAGCAACAATGCTAAGGCCATCGCCGCCGAAAACCTCGCGAACCAGCACGCCAAGAGCGCGGCGGAACAAATGCTTCAAGCGAGACGCAAGGAGCTCTCGCCACTCTTGAAGGAAATGGGGCTGCACGAAACCCCGCCGGAAAGGCTGCGTGAAGCGCTGCAACAAAAACTCGCTGAAACGTTCAAGCAAAGATGGCAGCAGGCTTAACCCGCCTTTTCCAAAAGCTTTTTGCCCGCCTCGCTGCGCTCCTCAAGCCGCTTGCGCAACGCTGCGAAATCCTCGGGCTTCATCACGCGCTTGAGCATCGTGGCGGAAAACTCTTGCACCGACTGCGACGCGTCCAGCAACAGCGACTGCGCTTCATCCAACCCCAGCCGCACTTCGCCGGGCTCGACTATCTCCACGCCAACCGGCCCGTAACGCAAACAAAAGTTCAACAACCGCGAGAAACTATCTGCGAGAACCTCCACCTCGGCGCTCGTAGTGAAGACTTTGGCACCACCTGCAGGGTTACCGCCATCAACCGCTTGCTCTCCCTCAACAACACCCGCCGCGCCCTCAGCAGCTTGCCCTCCCTCCGCAGCCACTTCAGCCTCGCCTTGCTCGGCAGGCCTCTCGAGCGGCGGGAGAATCGTGCCCACGCAGTAAATCGCGCCCTTCTCGGCGGCAAGGCGCGCGATGAAATCAACGAGAAGGCTCTTCACCTTCCCCCCATCCCGCCCGTGCGCGTCGAAAGTAAGGCGCGCGAAAACCGCGCCGTGCCGCGTCGCTTCCTTCACCAGCCGCTCGAGCTCTTCCTGCGTGTACTTGCGTTCTTCCATAATAACATCAACCGCAAACATAATGGCGGAAAAGGCATAAAAACCGCGGGAAAACCACGCGAAAGGCTTTTTACCACCCTAACACCTAAGGCAGGCATGCGCACGTCAAGATGGAACCATTCCCTCTGCCGGTTCGAAAACACGCCCATAACCCGAACGCCGCGGGCGCTGCTGCGCGAAATTGAAGAGCTCGCACAACGCCACAATATTAAACGCAAGCCCCGCCCGCCAACTGCATTACAACTGCAAGTGCTCGAAGCACTGCGCGAGCACGAAGGCAAAAAAACGTTTGGTGAAATAGCTGGACGGCTAGGCATTAGAGTTGCATCACTCTACCGCATAAGAATAGAACTCAACGAACGCGGCTTGTGGAAAACTAGGCCATACGCACCGCCCCGCAGGCCTTCCGAACGCACGGCTGAAGAAAGCCGCAGCCTCCAGCAGGAGCACGCCAAACTGCTGGAGAAAGCGATAGCGCGGCACAAGAAACTAAACGCCCCAAGGTTTCACAGCCTTGTCGAAGAAGCCGCCCGCAAGGCATTCAAACGGGCGACGGAATTGTGGCGCGAGGGCGACAAAGCCACGTTCGGCACTTACGCGAACGCGGCGATAAACTATCACGTAAGGCGAGATGTATGCCGCGAGTGGATACGCGAGAAGGAAACCGCACGCCACACGGTGAACGGCATCCCGGACGAGCGAATGAGGGTTACCCGCGCAGAAACGACGGAAGACGCAGCGCGCGAAGCGCACTTGGCCGTAAGCCGCGCAATAGAACTGCACAACGCCGGCGTCATCTCCACCAAGTACCTGCAAGCGCTGTTGTTGCGCGAACACGCAGGCGCTTCATTTCCAGAAATAGGCCGCGCGCTCGGAAACCTAACCCGCCAACGGGCTGAACAACTGCACAAAAAAGCGCTAAAAAGAATTGCGAAAGCCAACGGCTTCACGCGCGCTGCATAAAAACATCGCACGCAAAGCGCTTTTATTCCAGCCCGCCGCAAATTCACGCTATGCCCGCAATGCGCCTGTTCAAAAACGAGCCTTTAAGGCAAACGCCGGAAGAGCTGCTGCGCGAAGTGCGCGAACTCGCGGCAAAACAACGCGCGGAACACGAGCCGAAACTAACCCCCCGCCAAGAATTGGTGCTCGCAGCCGTGCGGCAGGAACTGCAAAAACCGCCGGAAGAATTCAACCTCACGCGCGTAGCCGCCGAACTCGAGCTGAAACGCGAAGCGGTATACGCCGCGGTATCCCAACTGAAGCAACGGGGGCTGGTTGGCAAGATTCCGCGCAACCAACACTGGCGCAAGCCCGCATTGAGGACTCCGGAAGAAAGCGCGCAGTTGCGCGAAGAACACGCGAAAGTCCTTGAAAAGGCGTTGAGGCGCTTTAAATTCAAGCACGACGAGCGCTTTCACGGCGAGGTGGATGAAGCCGCCGCGTACGAGTTCAAGCGCGCCTCCGAACTATGGGATCCGAACGGCAAGGCGAAGTTTGGAACTTACGCTAACGCGTGCATGAACCGGGGAGTGAAAGACGCGGTCGTCAAAGCTTGGATTGCGGAAAAGGAAACGCGGCAAACAGTAAATTACGACGAGAGGACGCGGAGCGCTTACGCGCAAGACCCTGACGAACTGGAAAGGCAGGTGCACGATGCCGTAAGCCACTTGATACGCCTTCACGACGCCGGGTGGCTTTCCGAAAAGCACCTGAAGGCGTTCTTGATGCACGAGTACGCCGGCGCGACCGACGCGGAATTGGGGAGGGCGTTCAGCATGACGCGCGTCGGCGGCGGGCAAATGGCGAGGATTGCCAGAAAACGGCTGGAAGCTTCACGCGCGCTGCATGAAGCCGCTGACTAAACGGTAACGGTGGAGGGGGTTGTGCTCGCACTCCCACAACTCGCCGCGCTTCGACAAACGCACGCCGAAACCGTCGCGCGCGAAGCACTCGCGGCAATTCAAGACTATACCGTCACCAATCACAGTCACGACAAACCACCCGAATAATGAAAACGTAACCCACAACGCGGTGAAGGAATAAAAAAGGCTCGCTTCCCCAAAACCGCCGGCGGCCAAAAGCGCCGCGAGCTAAAAACATATATTCGCGCGCCAGCCAAAACGCAGTATGCTCGGCATTGCAGGGTTCGACGCGGTCAAGCTCGCCGCGTTCATACTACCGGCTTACTTGGCGAACAGCGCGCCCCTCTTGTTCGGCGGCGGCTCGAGCCTCGACTTGGAAAGAAAGCTTTCCGACGGAAGGAGGTTGTTAGGCAACGGAAAAACGTGGCGCGGCCTGCTCGCGGGAGTGGTTTTCGGCACGTTCACCGGCTTCGCCCTCGCCGTCCTCTTCCCCGCAGCCTTGCCGCTCGCGTTCCGCGACAGGATGATGCTCGCCTTCCTCCTCTCGCTCGGCACGATGGCAGGCGACGTGGCTGGAAGCTTCATCAAACGCCGCGCGGCAATCGCTGAAGGCAGCCAACACGAGTTCTTCGACCAACTCCTATTCCTGGGAGGCGCGCTCCTCCTCGCGGCGCCCGTGATGCTGCCCCAACCGAGCGAGATAATCGCGCTCGTAACCGCAACGTACGTGCTGCACAAGGCGACAAACTGGCTCGCGCACAAAGCCAGCATCAAGAGCGTGCCGTGGTGAAAACCGAAACTGTGAACGGGAAAAAAAACCGGCTTGCGTTCGTCGCACGGTTCCTCGCGGCGTTCGCGCCACTCTTCCTGCTCGTCGAATGGGTGCGGCTTCCCGCGCTCTACGAAACAATCGCCCACCTCGAGGCAACGCTGCTCTCGGCAACAAACCTTCCTGCCACCGCAACGGGCAGCATCATCACCACCACGGCAGGAGCGTTCGAAATAACCGCGGAATGCACCGGCCTCGCGATGGCAGCAATGCTCGCAAGCCTCTTGTTCGCATCCCGCAACGAAAAGCAGCTCAAATGGCTCGCGGCAGGCACGGCCTTCCTCCTAGCATTTAACCTACTGCGGTTGTACGCCACGCTCGCAACAGGCGCGGCTTTCGGCCAAGGCGCGCTTGAGATAGTGCACCCCGCCTTGTGGTTTGTAGACGCCGCCGCGGTAGTAGCCGTGTGGGCGAAGGCGGAAGGAATATATTTGAAACCGCACTAGACTCGCGAACGAAGGAAAGCAAACTACAAGGACGCAAACCGCCGAAGATAGACTTGAAGGAATTGAGGCGCGCCAAGGCGGAAAACAAGCGGGCGAGGCGCAAGTTCCGCTATTATTACGCGCAGCGCATCCGCGACGGGACTGCCTAGGCGCACTTTCCTTCCAACAACTTTAACGCCTCTGCTTGCGGGAGGGACTTTTCCTCGCCGGAATTCAAGTTGCGCACAGTCGCGCTGCCCGCGGCTGCCTCGCGCGGGCCGACGATAAGCGCGTAACTATACCCTTGCTTCACCGCGTACTCGATGTTGCGCGTCACGCCCCGCTCCATCAAGTCCACGCCGCACGCCACGCCGCGCTTGCGCAACTCTCCGGCCAACCGCAACGCAGACTTCTCGCCGGCAATTGGAATCACGAACACGCCGCTGCTAGTGCCAGCTCCAGCCGGCACGCTTCCCAAACCGCGCTTGATGCACTCGCAAATCACGTCCAAACCGAAGCTCACGCCCACCGCGGGAATGGCCTGCTGCCTGCCGGTCGCCTGCGTCACGAAACTGCCGACGATGCCGTCGTAACGCCCTCCGCCCGAAATGGAAGAGGAAATCTTCTTCCTGCCGTCCCCGGCGAGGAACGCCTCGAACACCGTGCCGGTATAGTAACTCAAGCCGCGCGCGAGTGACGGGGAGAAACGCACCTTGCCGGCACAACCGAACTCTCCCAAAAACGCGTACAACTCTGAAAGCTCCCGCGCGCCTTGCCTCGCCAGCTCGTTACCCCCGCTCGCGGCGTCGAGAAAAGCATTCCGGTCGTCGGAAGACAATGATATTGCTTTCAACGCATCGCGGCAAGCGGCTTCCGGCACGCCTTTGCCCCGCATTTCCGCCAGCACTGCTTCTGCGCCTGTTTTCTCGAGCTTGTCAAGCGAGAGAATCGCCGTTTGCAGCAGCGCTTGCGGCACGCCCGCCTGCAGCAACACTCCGTCCAACAGCTTGCGGTTGTTCACGCTATACTCGAACTCCAACCCCAACGACGCCAATGCTTCGCAGCCGAGCGCCAGCACTTCAGCGTCGGCCGCCATTCCTTGCGCGCCCACCGTGTCCACGTCGCACTGCTCGAACTCGCGGTACCTCCCTGCTTTGAGCGGGCCGTCGCGCCACACGCTTCCAACTGCGTAACGCTTGAAAGGCATTGCGAGCTTGGGGTTACCGGCCACAAAGCGACAGAGTGGCACTGTCAAGTCGTAACGCAACGCCAACTCCCTGCCCCCGCGGTCGGAAAGCCGGTAAGTCTCCCCAAGAATTTCTTCGCCGCCAGCAAACTTCGCGGCGAGCACCGAAAAACTTTCTACTGCCGGCGTTTGCAGCGGCTGGAAACCGTACTTCTCAAAGCACGCCACCAGCCGGGACTTCACCCCGTCGCGCAGCCGCTTGTCCCCGCCAAGAAAATCGCGGAACCCGCGCACGGGCTGGAAAACGTTTTCGTCAGAACGGACGCCTTCGCCAGAATCATCCATGTCAATTCTTCAACCCGTCGCCCTTGTTTTAGCAACTTTATTCCCGTTTAGCATAATGGCTATTACCCTGCTATCTCATCGCCTATAATTCATTAATCAATTCTTCCATTCTGTCCACAAAACTCCTTGCATCCTTCAAGAGCTTTTCTGCCGCATCTTTCCCGGTTTCTTCTGTTACGCCATATTGCGCCATTTCCCTCTGCCTTCTCGCATACCGCAACTTTTGAACATACTCCGCTTCAAGTTCTTGGGCTTGCTTCAATTTATCGAGGAACTCTTTTTCTAAAAGGTTCTTTTTAACAAAAAAGACCTCAAGCGCGGCTATCGTTGCGGTGTGATTGTCGCTTTTGTAGCTAATTGATGCGAGAACAGCCAAGGCAGAATGATACATTGCATAATAAGCGGTAATTACGATCCAATCAGAGGCCGAAAAGTCCCGGGGGATATTCAGCGCCCTCTTGGCTCCATCGTTATCCCCAAGCTTCAACAGTATGCTGCCAACCATAAAATTGTGGCCGGCTCTGGCCAGATAGCTTTGGCTAAGCCGCCGGATAAAGGGGGATTTGCCGCATAATCCTTTTGCTTCAAATCCCGCTAGCCGTTCTTCAGCAGTAATCATCTGGAAACACCTTCGCTTAGCAGTGAAAAATAATTTTCGAAACCATAAAGTATTAGCCCGTCTTGCTGCACTTCGTGTGCGACCAGCCGATCTTTTGATTTAAGCATTTTCACGAATTCAGATGCGGTGGTAATAAGGGGGGCAATATCCTTGCCGTATCGATGCTCAATCCCGCCACATTCTCGCTCTAGCTGTTCCTTGACATCGAACGTGGAACTTATGATTAAAACATCAATATCGCTGTGTTCTTTTTGCCCGCCCCTTGCATAGCTGCCGAATAAAACAACGCACGATAATTCGTTGGGGGCTGCTTTCCTCAGGCTTTCAACAAGTTCGATAAACATATTCTTTAAAACAACATCTTTATTCAAAAACTCTTCAGCCTTTGAAATGCTTATCTTTTCAAGATATTTTCTCGCCAGTATATTGCTTAGATTCAGGCTACAAACAACCGCTTTTCCAACGCGTCTTTCTTTGAGAATGCGTTTCTCAATAAGAGCCCCCACGTGGCGGTAAGCGGCATCATAAGATATGCTCGCTTTTTCCGCAAGTTCTCTAATATTGAATTCATTGACTAACTCGGGCATAAAGACCGATATTATCTTTGTAATTGTTAATTCTTTTACCACCGCAATTACCCGATAACATTATCGGTTATGTGCGAATATAAGGCTTTTGATAAAGGGCTGCAATAGGGGAGCTAAACCATTATTGCACAGTCAAGTAAGGGCCGGGAGCGAGATTTGAACTCGCGTAGCAGGCTCCACAGGCCTGAGTCCTAACCACTAGACGATCCCAGCCATCAACAGAAACAGGGCGCCGCCTAGGCGAAAAGCTTCCCTTGGAAGGGCTTTCCTTGGGAGAGTATTCCCGGATGAAGTAAACCGCCGTCCACCAGTAGCACCGAATAGCTTTTTGCGCGCGAGGCTTATTAAGCGTTTTCAAGCGCCCGCACGAACGAAGGCAATTCGTTCACCGAACGCGCGGGGCTTACTTTGAAGAACTCACAGCCCGCCGCCCGGGCGGCCAGCTCGTCGTTCACCGAATCGCCGGCGTACACCGCGCGCGAGGCTCCCAGCCGCTTTAGGCACTCGAGAATAGGTTCGGGTCGCGGCTTTTCAAACGCGCAGTCTTCCAACGCGACGACGGCTGCCGGGGGGAAGAAGCGCGTCCAACCGAACTTCGTGACTGCGAACAACGCCTCGGCACGCGGCCTGCCCGTAACTATCCCCAACTTGAACTGCGAGAGCGCCTCCAGCGCGGCGTTGCTGGCAAGCGGCTTCTCGCGCGTGATGAAGCCCTCCCCGCCATTCCAGTAGTAACGCT
>JBBSWX010000072.1:0-3127 GCA_038046065.1 Microcaldota archaeon
GTAGGCATAGGCGTCGGGGTGATAGTTACCGTGTTGAGTATCGTTTGTGGCTCGTTTGGTAAGCACGCGTCGTTTTGTCCTTTGCAGGCTACGAGGACGTCTGTGGGCGCGTTGTTTTTGCACCGTTTCTCGATTAGCAGGCCTAAATTCGGGTCGTACTCGTCGTGGTAAACTGAGTAATCTCCAACCGCGTTTTTAACCCACACTTCGTTTGCAGTCAACGGGTCGCCATCGCCTTTCTGCGAGTCGAAATCAAGGCACATTGGACATTGGAAACTCTTAATTATTTCATATTCGTAATTGTCTTCCAGCACTGCTGCGGGCTTAGAGTACGGCTTGTCTACACGTCCGCCAATCACGCCAACGTGTCCTTCAAGCGTTACGTGCAGCCACTCTCCAGGAATAACGCAGTACTTCAGCAGCACGTCATTCGGGAAGCGTTTAGCGAACTCGAGAGCGTCGATCCTGTCCCGGCAAGCTTGGTCGGAGTTAAGATTGGCTGTATTAGCCAAGTCATAACTATCCTGCGACAAGTATCGGCCAGACTGTACGCCGAGTAGTCTGGGATACTCGGTTTTAGAGTCGGCGCCACGGCGAACTATGCATGCTACGTCATCTGCAGGTTTGCCATTCACTATTTGTGGAGTTTTACGGTTGCTCACCGGTTTGAAAGTAGAGATGTCTGCTTTGAATGGATTAACCCTCGAGTACCATCGGGTTTCAGGTTTTGCGTCGGGTTGCGCCGGGTTGCAGCGAGCCTTAGACACTCCGTGAGTAACAGTATCCTCGCTAATGTTGTAAATGTAAGAGTCTCTGCCTTGGCCAAGATAATCGTAAACTTTTCCAAGGTTAACTGCAGTTGGCTTTACGTTTGTAGAAACGTAGAACGTGGAATTGGCGCGTAGTAATAGGTTCCTGAACCATTGAGCTGACACTGGTTCTAGTGGTCGGCAAGACTTGCCTTGCTTGCAATGGTATACCGCTACCGGGCGTATATTTAGGTAGACTGCAGTATTGTCCGCCAAAATTCCTGCGAGGCCGATGGAAAGCTCGTTAGCGTTAGCTTGCGCGCATATTGCCTCAAGTTTTTCGTTGGTTTGTTTCATCGCGAATTTCTTGGCGTCATCAAGCGTCTTGCAGCTGAAATCGTTTTCAATGGTCGGATAGTGAGTCGTCTCTCGAGCTGGACCGCCAGTTTCCGGTATAAACGACGATCCACTAGTTACGAAGCCAGCGTGTAAATACACGTAGTTCTTAAGGCGCGCTTTCATCACGCTATTTACCGTAAAGACGTCAAAATCAAAACGATAATTATCGAGCTCTTTCAGCGTGGCTTTCTCGGGGCCGAAATAGTATCCGTTCGGTGAGCCCGCGGCGTAAGCGGCGCCGGTATACGTTTCTCCAGCTATATACATGTCATTTGTAGTTATTGTGCAAAACGTAGTGTACGCCTTCTCGTTTCCTAGCTTAAGCGAACCGCTCGCGTCGAACACGCCTGCCGCGCCGTACAGTATTATAAGTGCAATTATTGCCGCGCTTGTTGTCTTCAATTCAATCAGCCTCTCACGTATTTTACGGTTAGGGTTTATATTGGTTGCGAGCAGCGCGCCGCGGGACGGCTGCCTGAAACATTGGCGTTTGCAAGCGGTTTGAAATTCTCTTTGCAAGCCAAGCTATCGGGCGCTCTGGAAAAGCCATCTCAAACTTCCCGTAAAGTGCCTTCGGAAGGGGTGCTTGCGTGAAGCGCGTGTTTTAAACCCGTGCGCAGTAACGCAAGTTATGTCGCTCGTTGACGTGGGCATAATCTTGATAGGCCTCTTGTTGATTATCAAGGCGAGCGAGCTTGCAATCAATTCGTTGTTGCGCATAGCGTCCGAGTTCGGCATTACGGAGTTCACCGCGGGCTTCCTGGTGGTTGGCATCGCGTCGGTGCTGCCCGAGCTTTCGTTTGGTTTGGCTTCGTCGCTAGAAGGCGAGCGGCACCCAAATTGCCATAACTAGTTGAAAGGACGCCGGGGGCTTTAGCCCGAGTAGTTCACTCCGACAGCGCCTTCGACATTCCGAACGCGGCTATCGTGGCAATCACTTTAATCACTATAGCCAGCAGGCCGACTATGCTGGCTACGGAGAGAGCCATCATCACCGGCAGCAGGTCCAGCATTTGCTTGAACTGCGGCACGCTCGAGAACATCGCTTTGAGTTGCTTGGGCGTAGCGAGGCTCGCAACTGCGGCTGAAGCTCCCGCCGTGTCGGGGTTGTAGTTGCGCATGCCGTCCGCGAGGCTCGTCTTGACTTCGCCGGCCAGCACTAGCGTTTGGTTGACTATCGCCGGCTGCACGCCGTCCACTAGCGACGTTTTCGCCGCATCGGGCAACGCCGCGAATTCCGCGCTGCCGTCCATCGCGGTGCGCAGCGATGCTTTCGTCAACTTGCTTTCCACAACCTCGCGCGTTATGGGCGCGCCTTCAACCGCGCTTGCGCACGCGTTGCGCGCCTGCGTGGCTGCCGAGCCGAACAGCGAGCCGGCCATGTCGGGCACGGCGCCGGCGATTCCTGCGAACATCAAGTCGGTGTACCTTTCTTTTTCTGCCGAGACGCGCGAGAACGTGAACACCACGGCGAGTATCAATAGTATCGTCATCGCTTTGCTTGCCGAGCTCCAGGCGACGTGCCAGTTGAACTCTTGCGCGAACGAGGCGGTTAGCGCGGCTGCGCCGCACGCTATCGCCAGGCCGAAGAACGCGCTGGTGTACGGCGCGTACAGCATTCCCACTGCTCCGGCGATGATGACGGCAACGATGAGGAGGAGAATGCTTTGCAGGCGGGGGAGGTTCGAGCCGTAATACGTGGCCAGCCCCACTGCGATGCCGTACAGCGCGAGGAACACTATCGTCGAGACGCTCCACAACTTCGGCAAGTTGTACTGGATGCGTTGCAAGTCGAACAAGTCCGCCATTGCGAAGCCCGCGCGCGAGAACAGGTAGAGCGAGAAGACGAACACTATCGCGAAGAGGCCTAGTATCACGAGCTTCATCTGAAAGTTTGGCCCGAGGTCGAGCGTGACTGTCGGCGAGGGAATGTTAATAGTGATTTGTTTCTTCGAGCCGCCTTCCTCGCGCTTCGTTTC
>JBBSWX010000072.1:3227-11051 GCA_038046065.1 Microcaldota archaeon
GTAGTACAGCTCTCTCGCATCCACCTGTTTTTCGAGTATGCGGTTCTCGAACAGCAAGTCTGCCATGCGTTGCAAGTTCGCGTCATCCAGCGCGTAGTACGGCGCGTAAGGGTATTCCCCCGTTGCGACGGCCGTCCCTTCATCAAGCTTGATCCATTTAGCAAAACTGCGCTTTGCTTCAACCGGGTTTTCGCGCGAGAACTCCGCCGCGTTGGCCAGCGCTTTGGCGTAGGCGCGCGCAGCGGCAGGGTTTTCGCGTTCGAGGCGCGTGGAAACCAGCGCGGCCGCGTTGGGCATTGGCGTGAACAAGCCGGTTGCTATAAAGTTGCTTTCCACCAAGCGCGCCCCGAGCTTGCGTTCGGCTAGCGTGCCTATGGGCTCTAGGGAGACGAGCGCGTCTATGCTGCCGGCTTGCAATGCGTTCAACTGGAGTTCCGTGGCGAGCTCAACGAAGGTTATAGTGCTCACATTAATCCTTTTCTGCAGCGCAAGGCGGAAAAGCGTCTTATGGTTCGTGCCGGTCATTATGCCGACGCGCTTGCCTTCAACTTGCTCGAGTAGAGTTATTGGCGAGTTGTTGAGCACCACGAGCCGCGTGGTGCTAGTGTTGCGCGTTGAAAGCGCGGCTTGCACTATCTTGAAGTTTCCCGGCGAGCGCGCGTGCGCGTTAAATACCACTTCGATGCCGGCGGGTGCGGATGCGTCTATGTTGCCTGCGCCGACCGCACTCACCAAGTCGTTCGACTTGCCGAACCTTACCGGTTCGATTTGCAAGCCGCTTTGGTTGAAAAAGCCTTGGTCAACTGCCACGAAAAAATCGAGGTCGGCCGAGATGGGCAGGTAGCCGACGCGAATTGCGGCGGGTGCAGGCTGTTGAAGCTGGACGACAAGCGCCACCGCCACGGCAATTGCGAACAGCACCAGCAGGCCTCGGTGCAAGCTCCTCAAGTCATCCCCTCGCTTATCAAGTCATTCTCCCAGCTCTACGTGCGCCTGCCGCAAGTTAAGCAGTTGTTGTCAAGTTTTTGGCAACAAACCAATAAGTTTTAATGCTTGCGCGCCGCCAGTTACACCATGGATTTAGCGCGGCTCGAATCGCTGGGCTTGACGCGCGTGGAGGCGCGCGTTTACGTCGCGTTGCTTGAGCTTGGCGGGAGCAAGGCCGGGGCCATCGCCACGAAGGCGGGGCTCAACCGCACCACCACGTACTACGCGCTCGAGCGGCTCGTGGCGAAGGGTTTGGCTGGCTTTTCTATGGAGGGCGGCGTGCGCGCGTACCATTCAGTTTCGCCTTCGCGCCTGTTGGAGTGGCTTGAAGAGAAGCGCGAGGAGGCGGCGTCGATCGTGCCAGATTTGGAGGCCTTGCAGTCCAACGAGCGCTTTCCGGCGGTGAGCGTCTACCGCGGCCGCAAGGGCGTAAAGACCGTGCTGGCGCAAGTGCTTCGCGCGCGTTCCTATTGCAGTTTCGGCGCTTCAGGCGATTTCTGGCGGGTGATGAGCCACGATTTCTACGCGTTCCAGCGCGCCAAGCGCAAGCTCGGCGTTTCCGCGCGCGTGTTGATTGACGGCAAGCTTGCGAACGAGGAGGCGGTGCGCAAGAGCCACGCCGTCTTCCGCTTCCTTCCATCCGTCATGTTCACTCCGGCCACCACTCTCGTTTTCGGCGACAGCGTGGCTATCATAACTTGGCGCGAGCCGCCGCTGTGCATACTCATTGCCGACGCCAGCATAGCCAAGTCTTACCAGAATCACTTTAAGGCCTTGTGGAAAATTGCGGCGAGAAAGGCGCGCAGTTGACTTGCCTAAAACGTTCGCAGAGGTTGCGGCCTCAGCTTATTTTGCGGGGCGTGAAGACCACCGCGCCCTTGGCTGGCAGTCCCTCGTTTTCCGGGAGGGTTTTGACGAACGCCTTCCATTTTCCAGTAGCGTGGTATTCCGCCTTTCCCGAGAGCTTGACGCCTTGCCACTGCGGGTTCCACGCGGCAATACTCGCCTTGCCGTTTGCAAGTATGTTGGCGCGCGTACGGTGCAGGCAGTTGTCGCTAATGATCAGCTTGTCGCCTACCACCTTGACGCAGGCGACGGCGATGACGTGCGGGTTGCCGCGGCCGTCCACCGTGGCCAGCGCAATCGGGTTCTTCTCGACGAGCGCTTTTATTTTCTGAGTGATTTTCAAAGTATTTCCCCGTTCCTTTAACACAGCACTTTCACGCCGTCTTCCTCCACTTCCACGGTGGTTTCCGCTTGGGCGACGAGGCTGCCTTCCACGTCGCGCAAGAGCGGGTAGGCGTGCAGCACGCCTTGCTTCTGCAAGTCTCCCACCGCGAGTTGCAGCATCGAGATTTCTTGCAGCCACCGCTTGGCGAAGGGAAGCGCGCGGTACTCTTCCGCCACGATTTCCAGCACGCGGCGCGAGGCGGGCATGCGCACGTTCTTCGGGAATACGACTGAATAGATTTCGCAGAAACCACCGTCCTCGCGCACCCTCCCTTGACCCGTAGTGGCGAAGGGCTCGACGGCGTACACTTCCCCCTCTTGCAGCTCTTGGCCGTACACGGGCAGGTTGGGGATTTCAACGCCGGCGTGAAGCACCCACGGTTCGAGCAGGTGGCCGCACAAGTTTTCAACCGGCTTGAAGCCCCGCGCGGTTATCGCCGCTTGAATCGCCGCGCCCACTTCCTTCGCGTTCACGCCTGCCTTCATCACGGCCAGCGCGGCTTGCAGCGCTTCTTCAGCAGCTTCAACGAGCTTGCCTTGCTCTCCGGAAAAGTCTATTGTGAACGCCGTGTCCACGATAAAGCCTTCCACGTGCACGCCCAAATCGATTTTCAGCACGTCCTTTTCCCCAACGACCGCAGCGTCGTCGGCAGTGGGCGTGTAGTGCGCCGCGCTGTTGTTCACGCTGAGGTTAACTGGAAAGGCAGGCTTGCCTCCTTGCTCGGTTACGTATTGCTCTATCTTTTCGGCGAGGTCAAGCATCTTCACGCCTGGCTTCGCCCACTCGGCTGCCTTTTCGCGCGCCGACCGCGCTATGCCCCCCGCTTTCAGCTGCTGTTCCATTGCCATCGCAATCAACTCTCTAAGAGATTGTCGCCAAAGGGCTTTATTGATTGCGTTCGCTGCCGCTTTCGGCACAATGTTTTCCCAGCGGGTTTCGGTGCGCCTGCCAACCGCCGGTTATAAAAGCTAGGGTGGTACTAAAAGATAGTGTCGTTACTAATTATCTTAGTTCGAGACGCAAGAGGTTATAAAGTTGAAAGCAGTTTTTAAGAACGTTATTCTTAAGGGATTTAGTTTTAGGAAAGTTGGTTTTAAGGCCGTTAGCCTTAAGGCCGGGAAAGTTAGTTTGAATAAAGCAAGGTGTTTAGTTTGAAGATTATAGTGCCCGATACGGGCGTGTTGATTGACGGCCGCGTGAGCGAGCTTGTCGCGCGGGAGAAGGATGAGCGCATCAAGGTGTGCGTGTCGCACAGCAGCGTTGCCGAACTCGAGTTCCAGGCGAACTCCGGCCGGGAGATTGGTTTTGCAGGTTTGGCGGAGCTCAAGCGGCTTTCAAAGCTGGCGCGGGAAGGGATTGTGGAGCTGGAGTTTTCCGGCTCGCGGCCGAACAGTTTCGAGATAGAGCGGGCGAAGTTTGGGGAGATTGACGCGAAGATACGCGACCTCGCTGCTTCCCTCGGCGCTACGTTGTTCACTACTGACAAGGTGCAGCGCGAGGTTGCCGAGGCCGAGGGCGTGCGCGTAGTGTACCTCGAGCCGGTTCACGCCGAGATTTCGCTTTCTCTCGAAAAGTTTTTCGGCAAGAGCGTGTTGAGCGTCCACTTGAAGGAGAACTGCCGGCCGAAGGCGAAGGTAGGCTTGCCGGGCGAGTTTATTCTGCAGGACATCGGGGAGAAGGAGCTTTCGCGCAAGGAGATAGAGGCGATGGTGCGCGAGGCCGTGGAGTTCACGAAACGCCGGCCGAACAGCTTCATCGAGATTGACCGCGAGGGCGCGACGGTGCTGCAGGTGGGGGACTACCGCATCACTTTCACCAAACCCCCGTTCAGCGAGGCTGCCGAGGCGACGATAGTAAAGCCGCTCGTGAAGCTTTCGCTTTCCGACTATCATTTGAGCGACCGGTTGTACGCGAGGCTTGACGCGGCTGCCGAGGGCGTCATCGTGGCCGGGCCTCCGGGCAGCGGCAAAAGCACGTTCGTGAGCGCGCTTGCCGAGCATTACGCGCGCAAAGGCAATATCGTGAAGACGCTCGAGCAGCCGCGCGACTTGCAGGTGGGCAAGGAAATCACGCAGTACGCGCCCCTCGAAGGCAGCTTCGAGTCTGCGGCAGACATTCTCTTGCTCGTGCGGCCGGATTACACGCTTTTCGACGAGGTGCGCAAGACCGAACATTTCGGTTTGTTTGCAGACTTGCGCATGGCGGGCGTCGGGATGATTGGCGTTGTTCACGCCTCCAAACCGATAGACGCAATACAGCGGTTCATTGGGCGCGTCGAGCTGGGCGTCATTCCGCAAATCATTGACACGATACTTTTCGTGGAGAAAGGCGGCGTGTCGAAGGTGTTCGAGCTTTCGTTCACCGTGCGCACGCCCACCGGCATGCGCGAGGAAGACTTGGCGCGGCCGGTGATTGAAGTGCGTGACTTCGAGTCGAAGCAGCTCGAATTCGAGATTTACAAGTGGGGCGACGAGGCCGTAGTATTCCCGCTCTCATCAGCGCGCCTTTCCCAAACTCGCCCGCAACGCCCTTCGCGGGATGACTTCAAGTGGAAGAAACGCAAGCGGCGGTGAGCACGGCGTTGCGCCTTCCTGAAGTCCCTTGCCTTCCCGAGATTTCCGTGCGCGAGGGAGTGTACCCTCCGGCGGAAGATAGTTGGTTGCTTCAGCGCGCCGCCTTGCGCTTCGCCCGCGGTCGCTTCCTCGACTTGGGTTGCGGCACCGGCATAATAGGCGTTACGGCGGCGTTGCTCCCGCGCGTGAGCCAAGTTGTTTTCACAGACGTCAACCCCGCGGCGCTAGAGTGCGCGCGCGAGAATGCCGCGGCGAACGGCGTAGTGCCTAAAAGCGTTTTCCTTCGCAGCAACTTGTTCTCCCGCCTTCGAGGCGAGTTGTTTGACGTCATTGCATTCAACCCCCCGTACTTGCCCACGGCGCGGGGTGAGAAGCTTCGTGGCAGCATTAACGGCGCTTTCGACGGTGGCGCAACCGGCAGGCGCGTGACCGACCGGTTCATCAAAGCCGCGAGCAGCCGCTTGAAGGACGGGGGCGTGCTCTTATTGGTTTCAAGTTCTCTCGCGTCCAGCGCACTCGACGGTAACGGTAACGAAGAGACGCGCGCGAAGCTCGAGGCAGAGGGTTTCAGCGTTTCCCTTGCCGCGGAGGACTCGTTCTTTTTCGAAAAGCTCGCGGTCTTCCGGGCAAGCCCCGCCAAATGAAAGTATTATAAGTAATAGTTGTAACTAATTATTGTAAGTGATGTTGGCATGTACGTTACGATTCCCGTGCGGGCAGGCACCAAACAGCTTGTTGACAAACTCAAGGCAGCCATGGGCGCGCGTTCTTACGATGCGGCAATACTGGAATTAGCGCAGGCGAGGAGCTTCCTGCTGCTCAAGGACTTGAAGGGAATGCTGGCAGGCGCGCCGCGCTTTGAACGTGATAACCTTGAAAGAGATATTGGTTGACTCGTCAGTCCTTATTGACTATTTGCGGAACGAAACCTCTCCCGAAACCGACGCGCTGCTAGAATCCAGCAGCATCTCCCTGTCGATAATCTCGTTTATAGAAGTCTGCAAGTACTTTCACCGCACTGGGCGCGCCCGCGACTGGCCTGCTGCAAAAAGCCGCTTGTTGGCATTCAAGATGATTGGGCTCAACGCAGCAATCGGCGAATCCGCGGCAAGACTCTCCGCGTTTGAAAACCTTCCGCTTGCAGACGCCATTATTTACGCGACTGCCTCAACCCACCATCTAATCATAGCAACGAGCGACTCGGACTTGAAGCGCTTCAAGAACGTCCTGTTCGTAAAACAAAAGTAAGCCGAACGGTTACTCGCGCGTTTTCTCCTGCCCTTGTTTTTCTCCTATTCGGGGGTTTCGCGCATTTTCTTGTACTTCGCGTAAAGCACGTACGCGCCTATCGCGATGGCTGCGAACACTAGCACGTTAACGACGAGTGAGTAGTCTGGTTTGCTTCCCGTTTCAGCAGCCGGCGCGTTGATGCAATCGTCCTCGCGCTGCTCGACGCCCGCCGCGTCCAACGCGATTTTAGAGAGCCGTTCGGGGATTGCGAGGTACGCCTCGCGCGTGGAGTTGGATGGGTTTTCCATCACGCTGCGCACGCCCCCCCAGTCTTCGCGCAGCTGCTGCATTTCTATGCCGCACGCTGCGAGGCTGCGTTCGCGCTTCGAGTCGGTCAACGAAGCCATCTTGGACTGCAGTTCATTAGTATATGCCTTCTCGGCTTCTTTCTTCGCAATCACGTAGAGCGTTGAAGCAACTTCGTTCTTGGCGTTCTTCATCCCCCGGTCGAGCACGCTTTGGAAGACTTGCGCGCCCGGCTGTACGGCTGAAGAGTAGAACGATTGGTATTCGGGGTTGCCGCCGAGTTTTTCAAGCGCGGTCTTGATGTTTTCCTTGTCGGAAAAGTTGAGTTCCGCCGAGTTGGCGAGCTCGTCGACTTTCGTCCGCAAGGCCGCGCGGTACTTGCGGTACGTCGCGGCGAGGCTGCCGAACTTTTCCAGCGTCTCGTTGTACACGTCAACATACGCCCCCATGTCTTGTTCCGCGTAGTAGGAAAAGGCGAGTTGCCTCGCTTCGAACAGCGCGAGCACTTGGTCGTTCGTTTCGGCGTGTTCGGCCTTCAATTCTTCCAGCGCGCCTTCCACGGGGGAAAAGTCGAGGGCGGGGTACTTCGTTTCCAACTGGTTTTTTACGAGCGTGCGGTAGTTGTTGTCCGTCGCGCCGAGGAATTGTTCCTGCTGCGATTCGAGGAATGCTTTCAAGTCGTTGGGCGAGAGCTTGTTCTTCTCCAAGTACATTACTGCGTCTATTGCCGATACGAGGCGGAAAACTTTTTCAAGCGGCTCTTCGCCCACTTCCACGCTTCCCGTGTTGTCGTTCACGGCGATGAGCAGGTTTCTTGTGGAGGGCGTTGCTGGCAGGTACGAGTACGCCACCCAATACCTTTCGCCGGCGACTTCAAGCGGCTGGTCGGTGAGCAACGCGACGTACTCCCCTTGCGCGAGGTACCCGCCGCTGCCGCCCACGATGCTTCCCGTCACTTGCGAGCCCGACAGCCCCGCAGCAAAGCTCGCCGCTATTGCAACGAGCGCAACTACTGCGAAAGCCGTCTTGGCCACAAACTAAACAACACTACCGTTGTTATTAAAAACGACGGTGGTTGGCGTGAAGCCTATTAACTTACTGCACGAAATAATTTCGTGAAACTCCGGCTTGTGCTCGTTCGTCCCGAGCACGACGTTAACGTGGGCAGCGCCTGCCGCGCGGCCAAGAACTTCGGCTGCACAGACGTGGCGCTCGTCAACCCCATCGCGCAGCTGGGTTTCAACGCGCGCTTGTACGCCAAGCACTCTGAAGAACTGCTGGAGGGGGCGAGGCTCTGCGCTTCGCTGGCGGGCGCGTTGCGCGGTTGTGACGTTGCAGTTGCCACGACGGGCGTGCCCGGGCGCTTTGCCGGCGGGTTGAAGAAATGTCTTTCCCTTCCAAAGCTGCCTGCTTTCGTGCGCGGCTACCGGCGAGTTGCGTTGGTTTTCGGCCCGGAGTCTTCAGGCCTCTCGCGCGAAGAGCTTGACGCGTGCGACG
>JBBSWX010000073.1:0-3573 GCA_038046065.1 Microcaldota archaeon
GGTGTTCGTAGGGCGTGCGTATGTTGACTGCGTAAACCTGCTCGACCACGTATTTATTGAGCTTGGAAATAGCTTATAAAGACAAGAAGGTTATCCGAACGCTGCCAAGAAAGAGCAAAGCGAACGCCGCGATTGCTGCAACTAACGCCTTCTCAAGCTTCAACGGCATTTCAAAAGTAGTTTCGTAAGCCTACGCTAAGTTTCGCTGTTATTAACGCGCAAACGCTCGGTTTCCGCACCCCACTCTGGATAAAGATGGTTTTGCCGCACGGCCTGCGCGTACGCCGGGCTTGAAAGCAACTGCACGTACAGCCTATGCGTTTGCAGCGTGGCCAACTGCCGGTCGTCGAAAGCTTCCACTTCCCGCGCCGTCCCCGCAGGGTTCAAATGCCCTTCAGTACATACCAAATGCGGGTTGGCCGCCAACGCCGCCTTGAACGGCTTGGCATCAAGCGCAGTGGCGTGTCGGCCTAAAGCAAAAACGTACTTCACGCGAGGCGGCATACGAAGCTTAACCGCAAACGGAATATATTAGTGCCGGAATTAAAAGCGGGGAAGCCTCGGACGAGATTTGAACTCGCGACCTACTGCTTACGAGGCAGTCGCTCTACCGCTGAGCTACCGAGGCAATGCAATAGCATAAGCGGGCGGCAGGCTATTATTACTTTTGAGGCGCCTTCCGTCAACTGGATTTGCGGCGCGCGTTGCTGGCGGCCCAGTGCGAATCCAGCACGCGAAAAACTTGCTCAAGCTCTGGCTCCAGCCTCGGGCTGCAACCGCCTTGCAAGCCGACTGAAACGCGATTTCCAATGTTTTCAAGCTGCCAGCCGCTCTGCACAAGCTTCGCAAGCCTCCGCTCATCGAAAGACGGCAGTTTGCTGAAGACGGCAGTCACCGTACTAGTTCCCCGGTTGAATGTCGGCATTTCGGCAAGCGAACTCCGTTTCAACGCATTCCTGAAAACAGTCTGCAACGCGCAAAGCACCTCTAGCGTAAATGCGCAAGCAACGCATTTAACTGTTTCCAAAAAACCCCCGCGCAAGGCCACGCGCGAGTGAAGCTCTTGCAGCGGTTAAGGCACTACTCCGAACACAATAAATGGCGGTAGTGACAATAATTGTCACAAGGTGTTCTTGTGGCGTTGAGTTTCGCATGCAAACCGTTAGACCTCCAGCAAGTCGTGCGGTGCGGTTTGGGGTTGAGCGCGAGCGAGATGCGCGTGCTCGAAGCGAGCGTGAAGGCAGGCGAGTTCAGCGCTGCGAGCCTCGCCGGGAGGCTGGGCATCGACCGTACGACGGTGCAGAAAGCCGTCGGAAAACTATTAGCGAAAGGGTTGTTGAAGCGCAGCCAAAAAAACCGCGAGAAAGGCGGGTACGAGTTTCATTACAGTTCGCCGCCGCCTGCAGAACTGCGCGGCCGCGTGCGCGCGATTGCAAGCGAGTGGTTCGCCAAGTTCGGCTCGCAGCTGGAATCGTGGCCTTGAAACAAACCGGAGTTGGTGGGAATGACTGGCGGAAAGAAAGTGAAAGTGTACGGCACGCAAACGTGCCCGTATTGCTTCATGGCGAAAGACTACTTGAAGGCAAAAGGCGTGGAGTTTGAAGACGTGGACGTGGGGAGTGACGCGCGCGCTGCGCAGGAGATGGTTTCCAAGAGCGGCCAGACGAGCGTGCCGGTGATAGACTACCACGGCAAGATAATCGTGGGCTTCGACCGCGAGGCCATTGATGAAGAGCTTCGGCAGGCATAAATACGCGGGAAGGGATTATAGCACCATGCCGTTGAAGTACGCCGTGAAGGAAAGGCAGCTCACGCACGCGCACGTCAAGGCGCTTCAAGAAGTTTGGAAAAACGGAAGCGTGAAAGTGGCGTTCTACCTGGGAGAACCAAGCATATCGGAGCATACTCCTCGCGATGCCGCCGCAACGCACAAGCTGCTGGCCGAACTTGCACGCAAGGGTTACTTGCACTGCAAATCCGGCAACTCAGCGGTCTTCACGATTCCTGAAGGCAAGGCCGTGAAGATGGGCGCCGTGCTCAAGAAATATTTCGCGAAAACGCGCGTGTCGCGAAGAAAGTTTTACGCCGCGGGAACCCGGCACCTGCGCGCAAAACGCGCTTGAATCCGCAGAGAGTATAGTTAACATGGAAAAAACGTTCGAACTTGCAATCGTCGGCGGTGGGGTGAGCGGCCTTGCCGGGGCGATGTACGCCGGCAGGCTCGGCCTCGCAACGGTAGTGTTTTCAGGCACGCCGGGCGGCACGGTTATGCTCACCGACAAGATAGAAAACTACCCGGGCTTTCAAAGCATTTCCGGGAGAGAATTGGCTGAAAAGATGCAACGGCACGCAGAGGCGTACTCGGACGTTAAGATAGTTGAAGAGAACGTTGAGAAAGCCGAACGCACGAAGACCGGCTCGTTCAAACTAACATTGAAGGACGGCGCGTGCGTGCAGGCGAAAGCGCTGCTCATCGCAACCGGCACTAAATGGCGCAAGCTGGGCGCGCCTGGCGAGGTGGAGCACGCGGGCAAGGGAGTGCACTACTGCGCGTTGTGCGACGGGTATTACTATAAAGGCAAGCGCGTGGCAGTAGTCGGCGGGGGGGACAGCGCGGTGAAGGAAGCGCTGCAGCTCTCGCAACTCGCGGCGGAAGTAACGCTGGTCGCACGGGGAAAATCCTTGCGCGCCGAGCCGGTGAACCTCAAGGCGCTTGAAAACCGCAAGAACGTCAAGATAATGACGGGCGTTGAAGTTGCGGAAATAACTGGCGACGGCAGCAAAGTTTCAGGCATCGTGCTGAAGGACGGCCGCACGCTGCCGGCGGAAGGCGTTTTCGTGGCAGTAGGCCACGAGCCGCTAAGCCAGCTGGCTGCAAGCCTCGGCGTGAAACTGAACGCACGGAAGGAAGTGAACGTGGATAGGAACGCCGCCACCAACGTACCGGGCGTTTTCGCTGCGGGAGACGTGACTGACTCTCCGTTCAAGCAAGCCGTCACCGGCGCGGCGCAAGCCGTGACGGCCGCCCACTCGGCGTTCGAATACCTTAAAGGCGCGCGCGTCGAGCCTAGCGGGGATTGCGGCTGCAAAGGGGTTTTAAACGACTCCCGCCAAAATTAATTCGGTGTTGACATGGAGTTCGTTTACTGCGCGCCATCCTCGGAAATAGCCAAGCTCAAGACCGTTCTTGAAGCAGACTCGCTGGCGAAAGACTCTTTCGCAACCGTGGGCTACGTGCTTAAGGAAAGCTCGTCCGCAGGCCTGCCTGCCGGCAAGTACTTTGTGCATTTTATAGCGGAAGAGCCGCTCGCCTCGCGGCTGAAGGAACGCCTTGCGCAACTGCCGGAAGTGCAGCCCGCCAGCAGCGAGGAGAAAACCAAGGTGTGCGAGGCGGTTGCGGCTGAAGGCGAAGCGGCCGCCTCTGGCTTTGGAAGCATATTCGGTTAAGGCGCGTGAATCCAGCTTTTGGTGAAGCTTTTTGAAGAACCTCGCGCGGTAAGCGAGGTTCTGAAGAAAAAGTTCCGGGGTTCGGAAGCATCTTCGGCTAGCAACGCGCTTGGCGAAACTATTTGG
>JBBSWX010000074.1:0-1096 GCA_038046065.1 Microcaldota archaeon
GTCGCGTTGCTCGAGGCCGCGCTTCCTTCATCGTGCGAGTTCAGCCAGCCTGCCGGTGTGGTTGCCGCGGGCGTAGAGTCGCAGTATTCCGTTGCGTTCTTCAACCTTACCGCTGCCGAGGCGGTTCTCAACGCGTCTTTCGAAGGCTTCGTCACCCAACCTTCCTCTTGCCGCGCGTTGCCGGGAGTGCACTTGTGCGAATTCAATCACACTTTCGGCACCACGGGTTCGAAGGTTGCGGTGGCGCGCGCCGGCGGGAGAGTGTCGTGCGCGCTTACGGTGAACGCCACCGCTCCGGGCGTTGCCGTGCCGTGGTGCGAGCTTGAGGCCAACCCCGTTCTTTTCCAGAACGGTTCTCTAGTCGCGTTGCTGGCGCGTTACGGCGGGTTGTCTTCCTTGCCTGATTCGGTGCAAGGCGTTTGGGGCGGCGAGGCGTTTTCCCTGGCTGGTTGCAGTGATTGGAATTGCATTGGCGTTGTGCAGTTGAATGCCGGCGTTTGGAAGAGCGCGCCTGCCATCGCGCGCGTGGGCAGTGCCGAGTGCGCAGTGCAGTTGGAGGGCTTTCCCGCGTCGCCGCCTGCCGGGTGCGAGGGTGGCGTGCAGCCGGGCGAGTGTCTTGCGGTAAAGCCGTTTTACTGCCCTGCCGCCGGAGGCGTTCCTGTGGAGGATGCGTTGGCGTGTGGCTGTCCGGTTGGTTTCAAGGTGGAGGGTGCGGTTTGCGTGCCTGGCGTTGCCACTCACGCCGCGTGTTCCGGCGGTCAGTGCGTTGCAGTGTTAGGGGCGGGCGTTGATTCGTGCGGTGTTAACGCCGATTGCGTGCACGCCGCTTGCGTGAGCGGGCAGTGTGTATCGGCGGACGGGGCGGGAATTGATTTGTGCAGCGGGAATAGTGATTGCGTTGCGAAGCATTCCAAATGCGCGGGCGGGCAGTGCGTTTTGGTTGAAGGTGCGGGTGATTCTAGTTGCGTTGGTAATGTGGATTGTGAGCTTGTTTTCCACAACGCTTGTTTGAATGAGCAGTGCGTGCCGGTTGCGGGTGGTGGTGCCGACGCGTGTTCGGGTGACGGTAATTGTGTTGCAAAGCATTCCGAGTGCA
>JBBSWX010000075.1:0-2311 GCA_038046065.1 Microcaldota archaeon
TGGTACATTATCAAAACCGCCTTCACCACCTGCGCGTGGGAGGCGCGCTTGAACGACGGAATGCCGGCAAGCCGGTGTTCGATGATGAAACGCAAGTAAAACGCCGCGGCCTTCACGTTCTGGCCCGCGTCGAAAACGTCGGAAACCTTGTAGCCGTAACGCTCTTCAACCTCCTTCAACGCCAACGAGCCAAGCTGCCCCAAGCCAAAGCGCAAGCCGTTCTTCACCGCAACCGGCGAAAACTCGCTCTCGCGGCCAACCAACGCCAACAGCAACTCCGTGGGAACGCCCGTGTGCGCGGCGGCCACGCGCGCGGCGCCCTCGACAACCTTGCGCAACTCTCCCCGGCTGCGCACCGTGTGCGACTTGCCGAAAACCTTCACGCGCGCAGGAAAGTTTTTCACCGGCTCGCACCACGCGGGGGCTGCGAACGACGCGGCCAACGCGAAAGGCAACAAACGACGCAAAGCCACGCTAGGAAAAGGCGCGCCTAGAATTTAAAACAAGCGCACCGCACGCCGGCCAACAACCGAAAGCGTTTTCGGAAAGCCTATAACAAGGCAGCAACATAAGATTTTAGACACGCAAATCGGGCTCATAGCTCAGCCTGGACAGAGCAGCTGCCTTCTAACCCCGCGCGGGGGAGGACAGCAGAAGATCCTGGGTTCAAATCCCAGTGGGCCCGTCAACGCGCTTAGTGCAGGTTTTGCCCGCGCAGTCGAGGAGGCTCGCACGCCGACGAGCGCAGCAGGCAAAAAGTGCTTTGAATCCCAGTGGGCCCGTCAACGCTTTTAGTGCAGGAACACTAAAACTTTTGGTCAACATTTGGTTGTTCACAATCCCAGTGAGCCCGCTTCTTTTCGCTTTGCGAAACTACGACCTCCCGCGCGCTGAAAGACGCGGCTTTTTAAACCAACAATCGTTTATGGTTAGCGGGTGGTTTCATGGCTGCTGTTACCGACGTGTTCAAGTACGCTTCAACCGGAATCGCGTTCGCAACGCAGATGAAAGACTATTCCACATGGTTGTTCTCGCGGCTGCTGGCGATCACCGTTGCCGTGCTTGTGCTGCTCGCGATAGTAGCGATGCCCGTGCTCGGCTCGCTGCTGCAAGGCGACGTGGCAAGCGCGATGGCCAACGGCCTTGCTTCGGTAGTAAGTATGGTAATCGTATTCCTGCTAGGCGCACTCGCGCTCGCGATATTAGGCATATACTTTGGCATAAGCGCAACCCGCGGTTCCGCGAGCTTCGCGGCAGGCAAGCCAATGCCGTTCGCCGAGGCGTCGAAAGGCGCGTGGAAAATGGCGTGGCCTTACGTCGCGGCCTCGATAATAATAGGGGTAATCTCGGCAGTCGTGAACTTCATAGCCACGGCTATAACCGGGCCGTTAAGCCTCATCGTCAACCTCGTTGTCAGCGTAGTGTTCATGATGACGTTCTACGCACTCATTGTTGGAAACAAAGGCGTGCTTGATGCAGTGCGCAAGTCTTACGAAATGTTCTTGCGCAACCCCGCAACGTTATTCGTCACGATGATTGCGACGGCGGTTGCAGCACTAATCGCGTTCGTGGTAGTTGCAATAATCGCAATCATACTCGGGCTATTGATGGCCTCCGTGGCTTCCAGCAGCCTAATCGCCGCAGGCGTGATCGCGGCGATAATAGGCCTCGTCATAATCGCGGCAATAGCGCTCGTCACCGTCATGACGATGGGCATTGACGCCGCGGCGTACGTGGCGCTCGACAAGGAAGGCGGCTCGAAACCAGCTGCCAAACCAACTGCAAAGCCCGCCGCGCGCAAGGGCAAGCGCTGAAAAAGCGAATATAAGCCCGCAGCCCCCAAAAAGAACTAGCGAAAGCGTTCACGGAAAGCTAAATAGCCCAGCGCAACAAAAGTTTTTGGTCAAGCTTTTCGAGGGCTGCGAAGCGGCGCAGGAGCCGCGGCGACGAGCCGGCGAGCAGCCCGAAGAAAAGGTTGGGGGATTGGGGTAGCCTGGCATCCTACCAGCTTCGGGAGTTGGTGACCTGAGTTCGAATCTCAGATCCCCCATTTCAACCTTATTTTTTGGTGAAGCTTCCGCAAAGAACCGCGTTCTTTGCGGCCTGTTGGCCGCAGCCAACAATGGTTCAAGCGCGTGAAAGGAGCCGCAGCGACTGGAACGCGCGAAGAAAAGGTTCTTCGCAATTTCAGATCCCCTCCCTATTTCAACAAGCCTGCGCACTACTTTTTCTCCGCCCGCACCACGCGGCAATGTACTATCGCTTAACTTGCCTGCGGGGCGCGAGCTCGACGGCAAACGCGTCGAACTTC
>JBBSWX010000075.1:2411-3613 GCA_038046065.1 Microcaldota archaeon
GGTGGTGCGAATGCTCCTTGAAGCAATAATAGTCATCGTTCTGGTGCTGGTGCTAGCGTCAATAAAAATAATTGACCAGTGGGAACGCGGCGTGATACTCACGCTCGGAAAGTATTCGTACACGATAGGCCCCGGCGTCAACTTCGTCATCCCCGTGCTCCAACGCGTGATGAAAGTCGACTTGCGCATCAAGACGATAGACGTGCCCAAGCAAGAAGTGATGACGAAAGACAACGTGCCGGTGCACGTCAACGCCGTCGTTTACTTCAAAGTATCCCGGCCGGAAGACGCGATAATCAAGATAGAGGATTACGCCTACGCCGTGTCGCAGTACGCGCAAACCGCGTTGCGGGACGTTATAGGCAACACGAACCTCGACGAAGTGCTTACCGAACGCGAGAAGATAGCTGTGCACACCAAGTCGATAGTCGACAAGGAGACGGAAGAGTGGGGCGTTGACATCACGGCCATAAAAATGCAGGACATCGAACTGCCGGCGGACATGAAACGCGCCATGGCGCGGCAAGCTGAAGCCGAGCGGGAAAAGCGAGCCACGATAATAATGAGCGAAGGGGAAGTCACCGCCTCCGGCAACCTGTCGAAAGCCGCGGCCACCCTCTCTAAGGCGCACGGCGCGATGCACTTGCGCACGCTGCAAACCATTAGCGACGTGAGCAGCGACAAGAGCACCATCATCTTCGTAACGCCCATCGAAGTGCTCGAAGCTTTCAGGAAGTTTGGCGGCAAATGAAATGCCTGGCATTCGCGGCGTGAGGCTGGGACGGGAGCCGAAGAACTCGGAGCGCACGCGCGGACTTGCGGTTGTCACCTCCAGAATCCAGGCGGCCAAAATGCGTTTGGGCGGCGTTGGATGGCGCGAAGGCGCGTTCCCGGGCGTGGCCAGGCTGCTTGAAAAGAAAGAAGCGGAAGTTAAAGCCGTTCGGCAAGGCGAAACCACGCTGGAGCAACTGGCGGCAATGAGCGGCGAACCGTGGTTCAAAGCCTTGTTCAAACCCGACGAAACACCCCGCCTTACGCAATACTGCCAATGGTTCCACCAAGTAAGGGCGCCGTGGCTCGCCCGAAAGCAGGTTGTGGAAAATGCGCTGGCAGGCGAGCTCAAACCATTGGGGTTGCAAGCGGCGCAAAAACACTTTACGCCCGCCGAGATCAACGCTATAAGGCGGCACTTGGAAAAGCGC
>JBBSWX010000076.1:0-6109 GCA_038046065.1 Microcaldota archaeon
TTTGTTTGTGGTGATGACGATGCGTTCGCGCCATTGCTTGCGCGGTATTTTCGAGAGCAGCACCCTGAAGTTTGCGAGCGACTCGGTAGTCGCGCCGGATTGCGTGGCGAGGTTGATTACGGCGTTCTCGTCGGCCTCAACCCGCGCGGCAATTGGTTTCAGCGAGTCCGCATCCACAGTTCCTGCGAAGAGAAGATCACACTTCGCGTTGCGCGGCTGCAGCGCCGCGTGCACTGCTTGGCTTGCGAGACCCGGCCCGCCCATTCCAACTACGACGAGCGCGGTGGCGTGCTTGAAGTTGCGGGCGGCGGCATCCGTTTCTTGCAAGATTTTCTTTTCATCCGACAGTAGCAGGCTTGCCGCGCCGTCCCCCCACGCACGGCTTTGCACGACCGTGCGCAGGCGCGCCAGCTCCGGCGCAAGCTTTTCGCGGTAGTGCTTGAGGCTTTCGTTGCTTACGCCCGCGTTTGCCAGCCCTAGTTTGGGTGCGACCATACAACCTTCCATTACGCCGCCGCGGCTTAAAAAGCAGCCGTTACTTTTTCAGGCGTTCACTTCTTCAGGTGCACGGTGCGTATGGGGAACGGCAGGTCTATCTTTTCTTTGCGGAAGCGTTTGAGTATCTCGGTGCGCAAGTCGCCGCTTATGCCGTATTGGTCGGTGAACTTTGCAGCTTGCATTATTATCACGAATTCGAGAGCCGAGTCGAGGAATTCGAAGCATTTCTTTTCGCAGCCGCCTGCGTTTCAGGCGTCGGTGCGTCAAGCCGTGCGGGGCTACCGGCGGGCGTACGCCGCGGCGTTGGAAGGCTTTTACCGGTAGTTAAAAGCAGTTTCCTGCACTATCTAATGCGGATGATGATCATGCAACACTCGGAGCGCCTATTCAGCGCGGTGACGATTGACGGACGGTCTGACACTATTTATTCCGTCGTTTTTTGTCGTACTCCTCGGGGTTTGCGATGGCGTCTTGTTTCGTGCGCCTTACGGTGCCGTCCTGGTGTTCCGGCGGCGAGTAGATGGTGTAAAGTTTCAGGGGCGCGGTCGTGGAAGTGTTGATTACGTTGTGAAGCGCGCCTGCCGGGACTATTGTCCCGAAGCCGTCGCGCACGGCGTGCTCGACGCCGTCAATCACAACAATGCCTTCACCTTGCTCGAAACGGAAGAACTGGTCGATGTGAGGGTGGGTTTCCTCGCCAATCTCCTCGCCGGGAGCCAGGCTCATCAAGACGAGCTGGCTGTGCTTGCCCGTGTACAGCACGCGCCTGAAGTCCCTGTTGCCTTCCGCGTCTTTTTCCAGCGTCGTTACGTAACCGTTCATATGGCATTCCTCCCGGAGAGTTTCGTTGGCTCTTGATACTTAGGCGGCCGCAAGCCTTTTATAGTTAATACCTTATTAACAAAGTGTCAATTCGGTGTTAACTGGTTTTGCTATGGTGGTTGCTAGGCTTATGGTGGTTGCGCGCGCCTCCCCGGGGGATGGGCTTGAGCAGTTCTGCCGTGGCATCCGTTTAGTGTCCAACCGCGATACTGGCCGTACGGTGGTGCAGGTGCTGCGCGCCGTGCTCTCGAACTATCCCGGGGGGGAGTTCGGTTCGACGGAGCTTTCGCGCGCGGCGCGCCTCAATCGCATCACGTGCATCCACCATTTGAAGCGGCTGTCGGATGCCGGTATCGTAGAGAAGGATGACTCGCGCTACCGCTTGCGCGTGCGGAGCATGGACGCGTTTATGGAAGAGATGCGGCGCGAGATGCTTGCGTCGCTGGCCGAGATGGAGAAGCTTGCGTTCGAGCTTGACGAAGACTTTTTTGGAATGCGCCCGCGTCGCGGGAGGAGGTAGTTGCTTATGTCGGATGATGTTGCTGGCGATGCCGCGGGGGCTGTTGGTGGGGATATGCTCGAGCGGCTTGCGCGCCTGCAGGCGGAGCTTGAGAATCTTCGCAAGCGCGTTGAGCGCGAGAAGCGCGATGCTGAGGCGCTTGCAGGCCATCGTTTGATGGCGGCGTTGCTGCGCGTGGTGGATGAGATGGAGCTTGCGCGCGGCAAGGTTGCCTCTTTGTCGGATGAAGGGGTGCGCAAGGGCGTGCTCATGGTTTTCGATAACTTGCGGGAAGCGCTGGAGAAGGAGGGTTTGGAGGAAATGCGGTGTGAAGGCGCGCCTTTCGACCCGTTCTTGCACGAGGCTGCGTTGCGCGAGGACAGTCCTGCGCTGGCGGGCATCGTTTTGAGGGTGTTGAAGACGGGTTACTTGTTGAACGGCAAGGTCTTGCGGCACGCGGTGGTTTCAGTTTCAACTGGCGCGGCGGCAGATGCGAGCGGGACTGCTGCGGTAAAGGCTGAAGGGAAGGTTGCGGGCAATGCCGCGGGCAATAGTTCCGTGAATGACGCTAAGAATTGAGTTTTGCAAAAAGGTGGTTTGAATGAAAATAATTGGAATCGATTTGGGTACGTCCAACTCGGCGGCAGCCGTCCTTGAGGGAGGTAGGCCGGTTATCGTGCCGAGTGCGGAGGGCGCGAGCCAGTACGGCAAGGCGTTTCCTAGTTTTGTTGCGTTCTCGCGCGACGGCGGGCGCCTCGTGGGGGAGCCGGCGCGACGGCAGGCCGTGTCCAACCCCGAGGGTACGGTTACGACGTTCAAGCGCAAGATGGGTAGCGACTACCGTTACAGCATATTGGGGAAGGATTACCGGCCGCAAGAGCTTTCGGCGATGTTGCTGCAGAAAATCAAGGCGGATGCCGAGGCGTTTTTGGGCGAGCCCGTGTCGAAGGCGGTCATCACCGTGCCGGCGTATTTCGACGACAACCAGCGGCAGGCGACGAAGGATGCGGGCGAGATAGCCGGGTTGGAAGTAGTTCGGCTGGTGAATGAGCCTACTGCCGCGTGCCTTGCTTATGGCATGGACAAGGCGGACGCGGACATGAAGATAATGGTGTTCGACCTTGGCGGCGGTACGCTTGACGTTACGATAATGGATTTCGGGAACAAAGTTTTCGAGGTGAAGGCGACGAGCGGCGACACGCAGCTTGGCGGCACGGACATGGATAACGCGCTTGTCGAGCACCTCGTGGGCGTGTTCCGCCAGCAGCACGGCGTTGATTTGCAGAGCGACGGCCAGGCGATGCAGCGGCTGCGCGAGGCGGGGGAGAAGGCGAAGATAGAGCTTTCCACCGTGCTTTCGACGAACCTCAATCTTCCCTTCCTCTCGGCGACGAGCAAGGGGCCGTTGCATTTTCAGCACGAATTGACGCGCGCCAAGCTCGAGCAGATAATAGACCCTATAATCAAGCGTTGCCGCCATCCCGTGCAGCAGGCGTTTTCCGACGCGAAGCTCTCGGCCAAGGACGTGGACAAGGTGATTCTCGTGGGCGGGCCGACGCGCATGCCCGTCGTGCAAAAGTTCGTCGAGGGCATCGTGGGCAAGAAGGCCGAGCGCGGCGTGGATCCCATGGAGTGCGTTGCGCTGGGAGCGGCAGTGCAGGCCGGCGTTTTGGCTGGCGAGGTGAAGGACCTTCTCCTGCTGGACGTGACGCCGCTCTCGCTGGGCATCGAGACGATGGGCGGAGTGTTTACGAAGCTCATCGAACGCAACACGACCATTCCTTCGAAGAAGAGCCAAGTGTTTTCCACGGCTGCCGATTTTCAGGCGAGCGTGGACGTGCACGTGCTGCAAGGCGAGCGGGCGATGGCCGGGGATAACATCGAACTGGGTCGCTTCAGTTTAATGGGCATTCCGCCGGCGCCGCGCGGCGTGCCGCAGGTTGAAGTAAGTTTCGATATTGACGCGAACGGCATCCTGCACGTTAGCGCGAAGGACTTGGGTACCGGCAAGGAGCAGAAGCTCCAGATAGTCGCGCCGCACAAGATGCCGAAGGACGAGATTGACCGCAAGATGCGCGAGGCCGAACAGTTTTCGCAAGAGGACGAGCGCCGCAAGAAGGAGGCCGAGCTGCGCAACGAGGCAGACTCGCTTGCGTACGCGGCCGAGAAGACCATCAACGAGCTCGGGGACAAGCTTTCCGCCGAGGAGAAGCAGCGCGTCACCACGGCGGCTGAAGAGCTGAAGAAGGCGCTCGGCACCGGCGACGCGGCAGTCGTAAAGGAGAAGAGCGAGGCGCTCAAGCGCGTGCTGCAGCAGGCCGGCGCGTCCATCTACCAGAAGGCGGGCGCAGCTAGCTCGCAAGGCGGCCCGGCAGGCGGAGGCTTTCAAGGAGATGGGTCTCACGAGGCAGGAGCGCAAGGCTTTCAGGAAGGCGCGCCTGGCGATGGCGTGAAGTTCGGCGCGTCGGGCGGCAACGTTGTGGACGCGGATTTCGAAAAGGTTGACGAAAACGAAGGCAGGGGCAACGGGGCGGGTAAGGGCGGCGAAAATGAAGGCGATGCTGGTAATGGCAATAAGCCCGGCAAGAAAGACAAGCGCAAATGATTTTTTGAGGAAGCTTGAATTTGGAGAGCGCTTGAATTTTAATGGCTGAAAAACGGGATTATTACGACGTGCTTGGCGTCAAGCGCACGGCTACTGCCGACGAGCTGAAGTCGGCTTACCGCAAGCTGGCGTTCGAGTACCATCCCGACCGCAACAAGGATGCCGGTGCGGTGGAAAAGTTCAGGCAGGTTTCCGAGGCGTACGCCGTGCTTTCCGACGCTGGCAAGCGCCGTCAGTACGACGAGTTCGGCCACGCCGGTTTCGACGCGCGTTACTCGGCGCAAGACATTTTCCGTAACGCGAATTTCGAGGACTTGTTCCGCGAGTTCGGTTTTGGTTTTCCCGGTGGTTTCGGAAGTGTGTTTCAAGGCTCAGGCTTCGGCAGCCGTCGCCGCGCAAGACCGGGCCGCGATTTGCATTACGAGATGGAAGTCACGTTGGAAGAGGTGGCTCGAGGCGTGGAGAAGAAACTCGAGTTTCCCGTGCTCAAGCGTTGCCGCGAGTGCCGCGGCACTGGCGGAGAGGGGGGAAAGGCCGTTTCGTGCCGCGAGTGCGGCGGTTCGGGAATGGTGACGCACACGCGTTCCTCGGGTTTCATACGCATCGCCACTTCCGCGCCGTGCGGCAAGTGCAACGGAGCGGGGCGCACTGCAGAGAAGGCGTGCCGGCACTGTGGCGGGAAGGGCATTATTGAAGAGGAGAATAAGGTGCGCGTGAAAGTTCCTGCCGGCATTGAGGACGGCATGCAACTGCGGTTGGAAGGCTTGGGGGAGGAAGGCGAGGGTGGTGCGGGCGATTTGTTCGTCACGGTTTTCGTCAAGCCCCACGAGTTTTTCCAACGCCGTGCTAGCGACGTGGTTTTCGAGCTTGACGTGCCTTTCACTCGCGCCGTGCTGGGTGGGGAGGAGGAAGTGTTTACCTTGTGGGGCAAGGCGCGAGTGAAAATACCGGCTGGCACGCAGCCGGGCGCGGTGCTGCGTCTTCACGGCGAGGGGCTTCCAAAGCTGCACGGCAGCGGCAAAGGCAGCCAACTCATAGTAGTGCGCGTGGTCATTCCCGAACGCTTGTCTTCCCGCCAGCGCGAGCTGCTGCAAGAGTTCGAGGCTTCGGCCGGCAAAGGCTTTTTCAACAAGCTTTTCGGATAGGCGCGGCTGAGCCTTCAAAAAATCGTTTTGTGCGAGTAGCTACAAGATCTACTTGCCACAGTCCAACTCCGAACTTTAAAATACCCTTAACGACAATAGTTTAGTAAGCGAGGTGCTAGGGCATGGTTGAAGAGTTTACCGTTATAATTGAAGAGGGAGAAGACGGATACTTAATTTCAGAGGTTCTGGAGTTGCCTGGCTGTCATACGCAAGCAAAGACGCTTGACGAGCTGATGAAGCGCACGAAGGAAGCGATTCGAGTCTGCTTGGGAAGCATGAAAGAGGCGCCACTCTTTGCTAAGTTCGTCGGCATCCAGAAAGTGGCGGTTTGATTGCCGAAACTTCCCTTGCTTAATGCAAAGGAACTGGCGAAAGTGCTTGGAAAACTGGGTTTTCAGTTGCTACGCCAGGAAGGTAGCCATATGTTCTTCCGTCATCCGGATGGGAGGACTACTGTCGTTCCGAACCACCAAGGCGAAGAAATCGATCGTGGCCTCCTTAACAAGATAATCCGCAAAGACATCCAGATTGGCCGGGACG
>JBBSWX010000077.1:0-11078 GCA_038046065.1 Microcaldota archaeon
GGCAAGCTCGCCTTGCGCTGCGCGTTCAAAGAAATTATGAAGCCATTCCAATACTCGGGCTACAAGTACTTCGTGTACGCCGTGGACGACCGCAACAAGCCCGTCGCACAACCAACTTTCGCCATCGGCGAAGCCGACTCGTGGAGAATCACGAACCACTGGCAGGCGAACGAAGACGTCGGGCCGAGCGGGACGATGAGCTGGACGAGTTGCGAAGACGCTATCGGCAAAGGCTTCGACGTTCTCACCGTAGCATTCCCCTTCCGCGTGCCGAAAGGCGACGCGCTGGTGGAACCAAACCCACTTTACGGCACTACGCCGGACGAACCGGAATTCCGCGTCTCGACAATAGACTTCGAGTTCCGCACGTGCATCTGGCAATCGCAAAACAAGCGCGCGAACCCGGCGCCTTAAACCACGCCAACCGGCCTGCGTTTTACTAGCACCTTCTCACCGCACGACGGGCACACGTATTCGAAGCCCTCCGGCCGGGGGGTGATGCTCGACGCGCAAGACGCGCACATTCCATTGCCGCAGTGAGGGCAGAAGACCACGCGCGCCGTCTTCGCCAGGCAGTTGGGGCACGAGCCCTTCTGGAAAGGCGTTTCGGGCTTCGCGCCCGCCGCAGTTGCCGCCGGCTGCGTGGTTGCCGAAAGCTCGTCAAACAAACTCTTGCTTTGCGCCGCGGCCTGCTGAACTGCAGACGGCTGCGATGAAGTTTTGGCGCCCAAGCCAAGCTCGTCAAAAAGATTGGTTCCCACTTGCCCTGTTGCCCCCGCCAGCTTCGCATCGGCAACAGACTTCCCGGACGCGGGAGCATCAGCTTGCGGTACGAACGGCTTTGAAGACTGCACGACTGGAGCACCAGGCTTCCGCTCCGGCTGCTTCTTCGCCTGGCTCTTCAAGTCCTTGCTCAACAACTCTAACTCCTCGCGCTCGCTCAACCGAGGCTCGGAAGCCTGTCGCTGCGCGATTTGCGAAAAGCTCTGCTCGAGCGGCGCCTCGCGAAGGCCTCCCGGCAGTTCATTGCCGCCCGCCGGTTGTTCGTAAAGCCTGTGCCTGCGGGCGGGTTCGGAATGCGTTGAAAGCAAAGGCATTGGCTCCACAAACGAAGGTTCTAGCCGCACTGCATTAACACTGCTTGCTGAAGCCGCTCCGCCACTCCCCGCGCTGTTGCCTCCACCCGCGCCGTTGCCAACCCTCCCGCCGAACTCCGCTTCAATCTGCCTCAACGGCTCGGAAGACTGCGATAAGGAAGGCTGCGAAACTTCAGAAGGTCTTGACGGCTGCGCGGAAGCGACGGAAGACTGCGGCACGACAACTGCCGGTTGCGGCGCTGGCGGCGCCGGGGCTGCCGCAGGCTGCGGAACTGGCGCGAGGGGCACTTCAGTAAACACCGGCGAAATACCTTGCTGGCCCGCAGACTCGGGTTGCGGCGGTTTCGGCTGGGGCACGCCCAACGCCATTGCCGCAAGCTTCAACAACAAACCCAACGCCAACGCGACCAGCACGAAAACTAGCGGAAAGTACCCCGACGATTCAGGCACGCCTTCAAGAAGCTCGCCACTAGCGAAAACAACGTAATCCGCAGCCAACGCCACCGCGAATATCACGACGCCAAGCGCGAAAGCCACGGCTATCCTCGCCAAGCCTTTCTTCGGCAGCAAGCCAGCCGCCGAAGCGGCCAAGTGTCCCACTGAAACCGCGCCTACAGCGAAAAAGGCGTAGTACGCCAACAACAGTTCTTGCGAGAGGGGCATTTGCGAATAAGAGTACAGCGGTTGTGGTAAAAAGGCTTTTGCAACCAGCGGAGTTTAAAAGCCCCGCGGCGTAATCACGGTATGGATCCGGGCGCGCTGCTTTACGAAGCTTGGCTAATACTGCTGCTATCAATACTACTCTCGGCCGTAGCCTTCCCGTTCGTCGTCTGCCTAAGCTTCCTCTACAAGCTCTTGCGCAAGCGCTACCCGAAAACGCCGGGAGTGCTGCTGTTCGCCGTGCTCACGTTCGCAGGCACCCTCGCCTTCCTCGTGCTGCTCGAACTCTACCTCGACGTTACGGTGAGCGAAGCTGCCGCCGCCTTGAAATAAACGCCCTCCCGCCCCCCCCTTTTTCCAACGGCGAAATACGCACTCTGCCGCTATTGCCCCGCGCCTTGCAAGCCGCCACTCCCCGCCTTGAAACGCCTGGAAAAAAACACCGCCGCAAAAGCTTTAAGGCAAACTGCTTGCTTCAGGGGAGTCCGCTCAAAAAACAAGACTCTTTAAAAACAACTTTGAACTAACGGTTAGCGTATGCGCCGGGGGTTCCCGCTGCTCGCCGCAGCGGTGTTCGCAATATCGCTGTTCCAGCCTTTCGCCTACGCCGCAGCGTGGCAGGAAGAAACAATCTATCTCGCCGACGCGCCAGCGGCTTCCAAACCGACCGCGGCTGCGCCAGAACCAACTACGTTCACGGTGGGTTCGTGCACCGTCACGAGCTTCGACGATGCTGAAGGCAAGCGGTTCTTGGACGCAGTGTACGGCTTTACCGGCAAGGAAATCACTGAGAAGAGCGACGCGCAAATCCGCACGGCCACGCCCGCCGACGCATCCACGGTAATCAACAACAACGTCTACAACTTCCCGGCAGACGAGAACGGCTACTTTATGACTGTGCGCGAGTTCGCGCAACTCTCGGGAATTGCTGAGAAAGACATCATTGAAGAGCTGGGCTTGGGGGGCGGTGCGGGCACGGCGGAGGATGGCACGCCTTTGCCGGCGAAAGACCCTGCCGACGAGATGATTACCGTATCGCAAGCCCGCGCGGTTGCGCAAAAGCGGCCTGAAGGCGGTGACGTGATGGCGAAGTTGCGCTCTTGGATGGCGAGCAAAGGCAAGAGCAAAGACCTCGTGCAAGTGCCCGGCTTTGAGACGATGAAAGTCCGGCTGCCGAACCAAAAGGAAATCGCGTTGCAAGACATTTACCACTACCAGTCGCTGCGCAACGCGGAAGGCACGGGCAAAAGCTGCCTACTCGACAACACTGCGATAAACGGGAAAGTCACTTACTTGGGGATGCTCGACGCGAACTTACTCCTCGCGGCGGACCAAGCGCCGAAATCGCTGGAGCACAACCAGCACCTCTCCACGCAAACCCTGCGCGCCTCCGTAACGAACTATGATGGGAACATCGTCATACCAAGCTTCTACGAGAAAGCGGTTGCCGCACTGAGCTTTTGGACGCAGCTGGACTTGATGATAAGCGCCGTTTCCACCGTTTACGCGTTCAACAGCGTGAACCGACTAAAGAAAGAGATTGAAGACTCAAGCAAAAAGTTAGACCGACTTGAAAAAATGAAGATAGCCCCCCCGCCAATAAGCGGTAATGATAAAGGAATGACTGAGCTCGCAGCGCTTGTAGAACAGGAAAAATCTGCTGACATCACAACTGCAACCTCCGCCAGAGAGAGTATAGCCGAAATTATGGCGAACCGCAAAAAAGTTGGCGAACTGCAAAAAGAATTGCTAGCCCCGTCAACAATCGCTGAAAGAAAAACAGAGATTAACACCGAGCTTGCCGTGCTCAATGGAGACGAACGGACTAGAGCGCTAGTAGAAATCGATCGCAGAAATCTCGCCATTTCTGAAGATATGGGCAAACTTAGCGATGAAATGACGACAAACGAAGAAACCGTCCGCGAGCTGGGCAAGCTTTACACGCTGGCCGAAAGGCGCACGTGGAAAAGCTTTGTGATGGGCGTGGCGTGGCTCGGGCCGGCGCGCCTCGCATTGGAGCTTGCGAACCAAATCACGTTCAGCGCGTCAACGCCGCCCGCGGCAGACAAACAACAGGCACTCGAAATATACGCGAACACTAAGGTCGCGGACACCTTCCGCAAAAGCTCCAACTACTTCTTCATCGGCAGCATGATTGAAGGCATTTCAGACATTACAAAAACCGGCGTGCCGTCAAAGATATTCAACTCTGGGCCGATGCTGCTCCTCCAGTCGCCCGGCGAAGCGGGCAAGGAAAAGTATTCCACGACCGGCTTGTCCACCACCCCCGACGGCAACTGGCTAGTCAGCACGAGCTGGGAAGGAAACTCGCAAGTAACCGCTTTTGAAGACATTCACGATGCGAGGAAGGTGACTTCGCTGGCGGTGCGTTCAGTTTACCTCACCATCGGCGGCACGCTGCAACGAAAGGATGAATACCAGAAATATTACGGCATGATATTCCTGGTTGCGCCACTCCTCACGTGGAAGATACTGCCCGCAACTGCAGACGCGATAAAACCCGTAGCTACAATCATCCAATTGATGCTTACACAATTTTACATAAACAACTTCATAGACCCCTCCGACTTCGACCAAAACGCGCAATGCTCTCAAGAAAAGCTTGACCGATATTTGCTGTGGTACAAAGGAATGGTAGCCGCAACGATAGTTGAACAGTTCGCCATAACCGCAGCAGTTCCCGGCGCGGCGGCAGCCGGCGGCGCTACGGGCGTGTTGGCCGCGATAAACGCTATCGTAAATAGAGCTGGCAGCTTACGCGAAGCGATTACCGAAAGCCAAATAATTAAGCTTAGTCAAGCCCGATGGAAAGCAGTCACGTTCGTTGCCGACCCGCTTGAAGCCGCCAAGGCGGTGTTAGGCAGCCGCGTAATCGCCTACGCCTCTGCCTGCAAAGACTCCGAGTACAAGGTGCTGGCTTACCAGAAGCTCGAGACGAACGTGCCCGCCGCGTCGTTAAAGAAGCTGCAAGCCAAGACGAACGACCCGCTAGGCATAAGCAAGATTGCCAGCAGCTTGGGAATAGGGCAGGCGTTCGCAGGCGTTGGCGAGAAGGTGGACACGAGCGACTTGAAAGAAATCCTCAACGTGAAAGCACTCTTGAGCGAACAGAAAGGCACAATCACCCCCTCCGAGTTATATTATTTGCATCTTGATCCTGACAGCGCGAATATGCAGTGGTTCAACGTGTTTGAAGAAAACGCTTGCTTCCGCGAATGCTTGGACGCGGGAGACAAGTTCGTGTGCCGCGACAAGACCGGCGCGTATATAGTGGACAAGAAGACCGGCGCGAAAACGTATGTGGCGAACCCCGAACAAGCGATGATGGGCGACTTCATCCCAGGCTTGGGAATGGTGATACCTAACAAAATAATTTCAACGCAACTCTACTGCCCCGGCGCGGCGGTAATGAAGATAAACGGCGACGGCAAGCTTGAGATACTGAACGACGCGTGCCCCGCAATGGCGTGCAGCATGGCCGCCTTGACGAAAGTGAGCGGCACCAACCCCGGCAGAACGTTATCGAACGTCTTGGGCAACGTGGAAGCCATCTACACTACGCAAGCCCGCGGCGCGCCTTCCGGTGGGGTGGTGACGATGTTCCGCACTACGGGAACCATAGACACGCGAGGCGCTTTGGGTTCGGCCGCAACTTACGGCGATAAGTACTCGCCAACAAGCCAAGCGGAAGCGACCGGCATCGGGAAAGTCGCTGACGTGGCGAGCACGGTGGTGACTGGAAAGGACATTAGCCTTGCCGGCCGCGAGTACCGCGTGCCTTCACTCGAAGTGTTCGGCAACCCGGCAGTGCGCGCCTCCGGGTCGGACAAGCCTGAAGACCAGTTCGGCGAGCTGCGCACGATACAGTTGGAGAACGGAGTTGTGCACTACAACCCCGTAACGAGAAAGCTTTACATTGCTTTGAAGAAGCTTTCGGAAGTGCCTGCGCACGGCATTGAGAGCATCAACAACCAGCCTGGCACTACGAGCGTGTCGAAAGAGTCGCTGAAGGCAGAGTACAAGCTCGTGCAAGAGCTCTTGGCGCGCCTGCAAGCGGGGCAGCAACTGTCGGAAAGGCAGTTGGAAATACTCCGCAAGGCACTCGAACGCCCCACGGCCACGGGCGGAGGCCTTACTGCGAAAGAGCAGGCGTTGCTGCAAGCGGCGATTGCGAAACAAAATTCTGGAGGCGCGTTGAACGCACAGGAACAGCAGTTGTTGGAAAAGGCGAGGCAGGCGGAGAAATACCCGGGCGTGGTGGTGTTCTCGCCGCAACAAGCGCTCACGGTCGAGAGGGCGTTGAAGGCCGACGAGAAGGTGGACGGGGCGAAGGCCACGGAAATTTCTGGGAAACTCAATTCCGGCACGCCGCTCACTACGGAAGAAAAGCAAACGGCGAGCGCGGCGCTCGACAAGGCCATTGCCGCGGCCGGAGGGCAGCCGGCTGAAGTGAACGTCGTGGCGAAGGGCGACCGCATTGAGATAAACGACAAGCTCGACAAGAACATTCCGTTGACTACCGCGCAAAAGGCGCAAGTTACAGAGGCGTTAAGCAATGCTGCCAAGCTCGGCGAAGTCACGCCCGCGCAGGCATCAACGATTTCCGGAAAGCTTTACGACGGAAGCGCGTTGACGCCGGCGGAAGTGGCGAGCGTGAGGCAAGCCGTCGAGACGAAAACGACGGCGGCTGGCGCGAACACCGCCGCTGCGGAGGCCGTGGAAGCCAAACGCAGCCTCGAGAAGGCGGTGGCTCCCACGCAAAACGCGGATGAAGTGATAAGCAAGATAGAGTCGGGCGGCGATTTGACGCGCTCGCAACGCAACGCCGCCGTAAACGCGGTGCAGGCCGAACGCAGCCGCGTGGAAGACCAGCTGGCGAACGCGCCGGCAGCAGCCGTCCCCGGCATCAAGCTCGACAACGCCGGCGCGAAGGCCGGTAGTGAGGACAACGCGCGCGACTTGAACAAGGCGTTGGGGCAGGTGGGCACGCTCACGAACTTTAGGACGGACAACAAGGACGTGGCATTTACGACGAACGAACGCGGCGAGCCTGTCGTTAAAATAACGGAGCGCGCGACTGGCAAGATGGACGAGTTGAAGATAACTGGCGAAGCCACGCGCGACGGCTCGGCAATCTCCTACCCGACTGCGCAAGGCCCGGTGAAGGTGGAAGTGTCAGTCAACAAAGATTCTGGACAACCGATTTTCAACCTCAACGCTCCGAACAACATTCAAGAAAAGGCGCCGCTCATACTGGCGCAAGGGCCGCAAGGGTTGCTTTACTACGACCCGCAGACCGGCAGTTGGCGAGTGCAAAACGGGCTGGCCGTGCCTACAGACCCGAGTTTCGGCACTAAAGGCGCGTCGTTCTTCGGCACGCAAAACGGCGTTAGCGGAGTTCCCGACAGCGACCGCTTTGGCCTCCAGCGCGAACTAGCGGCAGCGCCTTCGGGCTACGGCGCGCTCTTGTCGCTGCCAAGCTGGCCAGAAAACGCCGCGGCGGGAGCGGCACTCCTGGCGATAATACTTTGCGGAGTGGCAATAGTGAGAAGAAGAGAGATAGCAGCGTGAAAAGCTCGAGGCGCCAGAACATCGCCACGCCTGCACTTATGCTAAAGACCGCTTCTACGTAGTCGTGCCAGACGCTCAGCCGTATTGCTTGCTCCGGGTCTTCGGGGAGTTTCTGGCCGCCGGGCGAAATCACCGTCACGCTCGGCCTCGTGGGCGCGCTTCGGCCACGTGCGCCTGCCTTCGTCATGCTCTTCAACCTCTGCCGGCAGCAGGCCTTTAAGCAGCCTTTCCCTCGCGGCGTGAAGCATTGCCGTTGATTGCAGTAGCTGTTGCAGCGACAACCCGCGGAGAGAATGAATGGGACGCACGCCCAGAAGCGGGGCGAGGGAATTGTGCAAGTGCATCACGCGCGATAAATGGTGCACGAGGGGCGCGCGGTGTTCCGTCGCCATTATGAACGCCAGTGCAACATCGGAGTTTCCGACGTTCATCTCCTGCCAAGTCGGCGTGTGGCGCTGCCCGGTCGCAGGTTCTTCGCCGGGCGTTACGGGACAGTTATAGAAGTAACAAAACTGCGCCCACAAGTGTTTATCTAACGCCGTCTGTTTAACTTCAACCCTTGCAATCTCATCGGTTTGCCACCCAAGCTCAGTTTCAAGCCTACCCCGCAACGGGTTTCCCGCAGACATTCCCGAGAGCGCTTTAGTTATCCTATCGCGAGCCGCTTTAGCGCCAACAAGCGCAGGATTCTTGGCGAGGTTCTTGAACGTAGCTTCCCGACGCAAGTGGTACTCGGGGTGTATTCCGGACCAGTCTTGCTCGCTGTGAGGCCCGGGCTCCATATGCTCGTGAACCTTGGCTATGCTTGCCTTAAGCATATCCAAAACCTCTTCCGTGCGCTCGTCACCCAACAAATCGCGCTTCTCGCGCAACGCTTTCAGCGCCTCGCCGTCAAACCGCGTTTTTTTAACTAGGTTATGGTACGCTTCCGGCAGTTCGGGCGCGCCTATTTCAATGCGTTCAGTCATTTCAAACACCCGTGCGATGAACCGATAATTCAACACTACTTCTTTTCTTCAGGCTTCTTTTCTTCAGGCTTCTTTTCTTCAGGCTTCTTTTATTCAGGCTTCTTTCGGGGCGCTCTGACGGCAGCTTCAGCCAACCGCTGGTGCTCTGCTTCAAGCGCCTCTTCGGGGGTCATCCCGTAGCGCGCGGCGCGCTTTCCTGCAACGTGCGCGGCTTCCTCCGCATTCGGCGTGGCGAGCGCCTGCCTCAACAAACGCATTTGAGCCAAGTCGCGAGCGAGCTGTACGATGCGCCTCTCGCGCGTGGCAGTCGGGTACTGCATACGGGCGGTTATGTGCCGCACGTGCTCCAGCAGCGCGTTATCGTCCTGAATGTCCAAGTTGGACTGCAACAACTGCATGAAAACCATCCCGCGAGCCTCGTCGCGGCGCTCGGGCGTGTCAGCCTCGTAACCTGCAGGCTTGAAGTAGTAGTCCGGCCACCGAGACCGCATGCCGGCCAAGATGTCAATTTCCCTGTGCAAGTCCCACAGCCTAGCCGGTTCAAGGTTGTTGCGAACCTGCCAGAAAAAGTGATCCAAGTCCGTGTGCCCGAGACCCAGCGCATTGACTATGCCCACGGCAGCAGACTCTTGCTTGCGCGTAGTGCCAGTAGGTATCCTGTCAGCCGACTCGGAGTCGGGCATTATGGCCTTGCGAACTGCAGCCATTATCGCGCCACGGCGCTTGCTTAACGTCATTCCGAGGCTGTGGCCCTCGTGGGCGTAATAACGCTTTATGACTTCAGGCACGCCGGGCGCCGTGAAAAGCACGCGCCCCAACTCGCTCCGCCGCGTGGAATCAAAGTAACTCTGATCTAGAACCAATGCAGGATCCATAACCACGGCTTTCGTGCCATCAGCGTCAACATACTTTTGTGAGTTCACCATTACCCCGCCAGGATGTTCGCTTAAGAAAAACTTTCCGCCGCCCTCAACGCGCGAGGCGCGGTTCTTCAGCTCGCTTGCTTCTTCCACGCGGTTGTAGAGGTTGTAAATCTCTTCCAGTGACATAGTGTTCAAAGGCACGCGCACGCCGTTCACCACCGCGCCCCGGATGTCGCACTTGCCGAGGTTGTTAGCGAGAATATCCCTCACCAGCAGGTGTGCGTACTCGTTGACCGCAGGGTTGTCGTTCAAAATACTCCGCATCGTGCCAGTACGTATGCCCTCGCGCTCCCCCTCTAAAACCTGGCCTAAATGCATGCCTCGCAAGCCGTAGTAAGAACGGTTGAGCGCCCGATTGCGCTGTACGTCATCTTCAGAGTAAAGCTGGTGAATGTTCGTATCCCACCAACGAATCACGGGATCGCGCACGTAACGCCGCCAAGTGTAACGCCACGTTGGAAGCACCTTGGCATCCTCGTGAACCGAAAGTTTCTTTCGCTCTGGCAACAAACCACCGGTAACAATATCCCCGCGCGCTTTTTTAAATGCGCGCAGGCGGCAAAACGCGCGCCAGCCGAGGCGTCCACCCCCCTTTTCCCCCGCGGTTAATAAGCAGCTTGCGGCAAAATACTTACGGAGCCTCAAACAGCCGCCCCGTCGGGACGGCGGGAGGAGATTCTCGTGGCGGTATTGCTGGAATTTGAAGGCGGTAAAGTAACGGTTTCCGACGCGGCAAGCGTGCAGGCGGTAGACAAAGGGTTTTTCGGCAACCCGGTTAACGGCAAGCGGAACAAGCTCGAGCTGTCGCCCGAAGAAGCACTCTACCTGATGGACGTGCGCAACGCCGAGTGCGCGCACGCCGGCAAGAAAGTTTCTTTCAACCAACTGGCGGAAGGCCACGCTGGCGAGCGAAAGTTCCTCGCGCGCTACTTTTGCTACCGCGACTGGCGAGACCGCGGGTTGATTGCACGGCCGGTCGAAGAGGCTTCCGGCGAGTACGGCCGCAGCCCCCTCGTTAAATACCCGTCGCAAGACTACGCCCCGCCGCGCGTGAAAGCCAAGGCGCTGTTTTTTTCGGACGACCTGATGGGAATTATTGACGACAACGAAGAGGGACAGAAACTTTACGAAGAGCATTGGTTCGGCCAGTACGGCACTTACAAAGCCAAGAAGCACGGCCAGTTCCTCAAGCTCGACGCGTACGAAACCCTCTTTCTGGCAAAGCACGCCAAGCTGAAGTGCAGCGTAAAGCCCGAAAAGCTGGCGGAAGACGCGGCAGCGCGAAGGCAGGATTTCAACGCGCTTTACGAAGTGTACGAAGACTGGCGGCTGCGGGGGTTCGTGTTGAAGACGGGCTTCAAGTTCGGCACGCACTTCCGCCTCTACTTCCCCGGCGCGAAACCAACCTTGGAAGGGGACGAGTGGATGCACAGCAAGCACGTCATCCACGCCTTCCCGCGTGAAAGCAAGCTGCTCATCAGCGAGTGGGCGCGCGCAATAAGAGTGGCGCACGGCGTGAAGAAGACCTTTATCCTGGCGATTCCCGGCAAGCGCGGCAGGCGCGAGGCGCAGCTCGACTTCCTCCTCTACCATCGGAAAGACAACCAGATAGAAAACCCGAAGGCGGGCAAGCCGCGGTTCGCAATGCTCGCCTTGTCAGAAGAGGAAGAGATAGGCGGAGAGGAGTTGTCGGCGGCGATTGGCGAAGCGAGGCAACTGGGGCTCGACCTGATATTGAGCATTTGCGACCGCGAGACGTCCGTCACGCACTACGTCGTGAAACGCATCGCCTTGGCCAAGAGCAAGTACGAGTACTACGAGATAGAGTGGATACAACC
>JBBSWX010000077.1:11178-17827 GCA_038046065.1 Microcaldota archaeon
TCTTGCTGCACCACACTACCCCGTATAATGCGGTAGGAATAATCAAAGGCGGCATATTCTCGCACGCTTTCGCAAACAGGGTTGGCACTAGGCTGGGAGGGTTCCCTGCAACTCAGCTTGATGACGGCATGGGCAACGTGAGCCTTTTAGTTTCGCCGTTCGCCTTCACGCATTCAAACAAAGTGACGTTCATAATGTCGCACTTGCGCTTGAAGCGAAGGAATCAACTGCGCGAACCAAAAAGCCTGCGCGCCAGCAACGGCGTAATGCCGGAAGTTTACGCCAAAGTGCGAATCGCGCCGAGAGATTTTATGGGCATTCTAATCGGCAGAGACTGCGAGAGCTACCTCGCCAATGAGATAGTTGAAGCCGCCTCCCGCAAAGGCATTCCAGTCTATTCGCAGAAGCACGACGACGGCCGCAGAATCTGGCCGGAAACCGGAGGAAGTTGATATGAGGATTCTTGAAGGCATTCGGAAGGCGCGCGAAGCCACGGGGCGGCGGAAGGAAGAATACGCCGTGAGGGCGCGCGAAGCCGCGGAATTCCGGAAACAATTCGGCAAGGCATTGCTCGAACAGGGCTTCAATAAGGGTTGGGGGCAAGGCGCTTTCGCTGAAATACAACGGTTGTTGCCGTGCGAAAACCGGGATATGCCCCGGCCTGCGATGCTGCGGTTTACAGCCCCGCTTACGCAATTTCGTTTCTTCAGTCCAAAGCCCGAGCACGTGAAAACCGCTAAGCAAACCTCGGAGTTCCTGGATAACGGCCTTAGCGAAAAGTTACCGAGTTACGTATGCTTTAACGCCGACCCTCACTCGCTCGTAGTGTGCATGCACGGCTCACGGGTAAGAATGTTCCTGCACCAGCACTTGAAGCATCAAGACGAGGCGCATTACGTAGAATTGTCGCCTGAAGAGGTGGAAAGCACGGCCGCGAGGCTCTTGCGCGAAACCAGCTTGGCACCCTTGCTGCACGACGGCGCGGTATACTTAACGAGCTTTTCGCGAGAGAACGGAAGAGAACGGCAAGCCATTCGCGCCCGGCCGCCAACCCGGTGATTACTCGTGCGCTACCTAAAGTCTAAGGAAGCGGAATTGCACGCTGCGAGGAACTATCCCAAACAAGCGGGCAGAATCCCGCACAAAGTCAGGGAAGCTGCGGCAAGCGACCGCGCCGGGGCGCGCCGTGAAGCGGCAGTGAAACTAGGGCGAATGGACAACGCTAAAGCCGCCTCATTGCTGCTGAAGCTAGCTGAAGATGACGACTGGAGAGTGCGCGGCACGAGCGTGCACTCACTGATGAACCTGCACTGCTACGGCAAAACGCGCGCCATCCCGCGCGAAGAGATTGCCGAAGCGGTAATGCGGCGCTTGGTGTCCGACGCGAGCGAGTACGTGCGCTCCGCTGCGGCAGGCCACTTGCCGGGCATTGAAACCCAAGGCGGCGTGTTCGATGCGTGCGCACGCCTGCAAGCCGAACCGCATAGCGAAGTGCTGTGCCGGCTCGTGAGCGCGTTAGGCCGCTGCAAAGACGATTACGCGATAAGGTTCATACTGCCCCTCGTCACGCACAGGCATTCCGCAGTGAGGTCGAGCGCGGTGCGCGCACTCGCGAGGCTGGGCGCGCCAGCGCGCGTGGATGAGGCGATTGCGCTGGCTGGAGACGCATCGGCGAACGCCAGAATGACCGCCGTTCCAATCCTCAACAGACTGCACGCGGAAGGCGGCGAGGTTTCAAAACGCGCGAGAGCGGCGTTGAATAGAATGGCGGCGAACGACGGCAACCTCAAAGTACGCAAGCAGGCTGCCGGCGCCTTGAGGATGTTGAAATTCAAGCAACAAGCCGCGCGCCTTTCACGCCTTTAAAGTGTGGGTCGCCAGTGATGAGCACTGCGTCATTCAAACGCGCTGCTGCGAGCGCAAGGGCGTCCATCGCGTGAAGGCCGTATTCGTGCCGCACGCCCACTGCTTCAAGCGCGACGCTAGAGTCCACCGCAACTACGCGCGCATTCGCGGAGATGGCGGCGACTGCTTTCGCCGAAGCCTCTGCCCCCTCCTTGCTTCGCACACGGTGAGCTACCTCGAAAAGGTTGGTTGCGGCAGTGATTATTTCTTCCGCGCCGTTGATTTCCTGGCTTATCGCCTCGCTTGCAGGCGTGCCGGCAAAATACTCGAGCCACGCCCACGAGTCCAACAATATTTTCATCGCGAGTCCTCCGCATGCTGGTGCTTGAATTCTTTCAAATCAAGGTTTTTCATGCTGCCGCGCATCTCGCGTAAGGAATGCACCGTCTTGAGCCGCAGTTCGTTTGGCATTACTTTAACTGCGAAAGTCTCGGCGCCAATCTCTTCGCGCACCTTCTTCGGCAAGAGAATGCGCCCGAACTTATCAACAGTAACGAAAACATTTTCCATTGCAACCACCGCCAGAACTATGGTTTCTGGCAAATAAAAAGTTTTTGGCAAGGATGGGTTGGTGGCAGTATGCGCGCCGTCACGCAACATTCCCGCAGTATGCCGAAGATGGGTTTCAAGCCGCGCGAGGGAAACGCTGGAAAGGATGGCGGCAAGCGACGGCAACCTCAAAGTACGCAAGCAGGCTGCCGGCGCCTTAAAGACGCTGAATCAAAGGCCAGGCCGCTAGCCCGAAACTACCGTTCCCGCGTGCTTCCCGCCCGCGATGGCTCGCTCTACCTCGGCCAAGTCCCTTCCCGAAACGAAGTGCAACGGAATGTTGCTGCGCGCCGCAATCTTCGTGGCAACCACGTCGAACACGAAGTTCGTACGCGCTTTTCTTGAATCGTCCCTCTCTGCCAGCGCGAGAAGTTGAGCGTGAGTCATCTGCGCCAAGCGCTTCGCGCCGGGGTTCTTCTTAGGGTCTGAATCGTATATCGCGTCAACGTTGCTCACGTTCACCAAATGGCCCGCGCCAAGCCGCTCGGCCAAAAGCGCCGCCACCGCGTCGGTAGTCATCCCCTCCAGCAAGCCCGCGCCCACCGGCACGAGACCCTCGCGAAAGGCGTGGAAAGTGTCGTCAATGTCCTTGATGACCTTCGGAAAAGCGTCCTCGCCAAGCGCCGCGATGACGAGCTTGGCGTTAAGCCGCGTTGCGTCAATCGCAAGCCTGTCGGCGAAAAACTCGCTGGCAACAAGCTCGCGCGCTGCGTTAGCATACTTGGCAGCAGTCTTGCCGCCCCCAACCACCACGACGAGCTTCGCGCCGCCGCGCTTGAGGCGCGAAACCATACTGCAAAAGCCCTTCACGTAAGCAATGTCTATCTCGCCATCCCCGCCGAAGAGCATCGAGCCCCCGAGAGAAATTACTACCGGCCGGTCGTTTGCAACACTCTTCAAGAACCATCCCTCCTGAAAAGGTTTCTACCGTCTCAAATATATTAACGCGCGCCGTAACAACGTTTAAGCAACCGGAGTGCTAAAACGGCCGGAATGCGGCAAACGTAATGCGGTGGGCGTAATGGCGAAAAAAAACAAGGCAATTGCGGCGGGCACTACGGCAGACGTTGCAGTGCCTAAAAGCCTCGTCGAACAAGTAATCGGCCAAGAAAAGGCGGTAGACGTGATAAAGAAAGCGGCTCGGCAGAAGCGCAACGTGCTGTTAATAGGCTCGCCCGGCACCGGCAAGTCCCTCCTCGCGCAAGCAATGGCAGAATTATTGCCAGCAAGCCAACTGGAAGACATCCTCGTCGCGTCAAACCCCGTGGACGAAAACCGGCCGAAAATAAAGGTGGTCAAGACGGGCGACGGCAGGAAACTGGTTGACGGCGAGCGGCTGAAGAACGCAGTGCCTGCAAACAACCTCAACCTCTTAATAATGGCGTTCCTCTTCATCGCCGGCTTCTTCCTCCTCTCGTTCGGCAGGCAAAGCCTCGGCGACGTGATAACCGCCGCGCTGCTCATCGGCCTGTTCGTGATGACGGCAATGATGATGTTCGCGTCGCAAGTCGGCCGCAAAGGCATATTCGCGATGGGAGGCGACGCGATGAAACTCCTCGTCGACAATGCCGGCAACAAGAAAGCGCCGTTCGTCGAAGCAACCGGTTCAAGGGCAGGCGCGCTGCTCGGCGACGTTAGACACGACCCGCTTCAATGCATTCCCGGCGGCGAGTGCGTGGTTGACGCGCTAGGCAACTTGACGCCCGTAGAGAATATTGTCGATAAATATTTCGCGGCAGGCGAAACCGGCGAAAAGACCCTAGCCGGGCAGGACGAGCGGGTAATGGGCGGCACCGACGGCAAGTTCGCCATAGAACCAACGCGAGTCTTCAAGGTTTTCAAACGCAAGTTTGAAGGCAACATCGTGCGAATCAAGACGCGCAGCGGCTGCACGCTCAGGGTGACGCCCAACCACCCGCTGGCGTCGCTCTCGCCCGAAGGCCAAGTGGAATACGTGCCTGCCGGGGAGATAAACGCAGCCCGCCGCGTGGTAATACCCGAACGGTTGCCGCTCAAACCCGGCAAGGGCATTACCCGGGAACTGTCGCTGTTCATAGCCGACGTGCTTGCTGACGGCTGCCTGGCGCAAAGGCGCGCCGAATCCAAGTTAAAACGCGAGTTCAAGATAAGCCAAGTGACCGCGGACATTAATGCGATTGGCATAAAACCAACGGTACGCCAGTACGCCGGAGCGACCATAGTAAGCGCGAACAGCGCCGAACTCGCAAGAAAACTGGAAGGGATGGGCGTTAGGGAAGGACGGCTGAAGTTCGTGCCGCCCGCCATCTTCGAGCAGCCGGCCGATGCCATAAACGCGTTTGTAGCAAGAATAATGTCATTGGACGGCTATGTCAACCCGCAAGGCCAATTCGAGCTCATGTCCGCAAACAAGCGGTACTTGCTGCAAATCCGCGCGCTCTTGTTCAAATCAGGCGTGAATGCCAAGTACTACACGCGGCTCGACCGCGGTTTCGCAAAAGGAAAGCTCCAGCACATCTTGCGTTGGAACAGCTTCGAATGGGCTGCAACCTACTACGAGAACACAATAAACCCGTTCCACCAGAAGAACCTGTCCGAGTACTTCGCCACCACGCACTCCGGCAACGAGTGTTTCGACGACGTTGTTCCGGTTGATTTCACAACCCTCGAATCCGCACGGTTGCGGACCGGAGCTTCCAAGACCGCGGTTCACCGCGATTACTACGCCTTGAATCCGTCGATAAATCGGTCGAACAACCTCACGCGAGGCTTGCTGCAGAAAATCGTGCAGAAGCTAGGCGAAAAACTGCCGCAAGACGCGGCCGTATCCGCCCTCTCGACGCTAGCCCACGGCGACTATGCGTTCGACGAGATAACTGCCATAGAGCTAGAGCCTTACGACGGTTTTGTCTATAACCTCACTACCGAAACCGGCAACTATTTCGTCGATTTCGCGCTTACGCACAACACCGGCGGGTTGGGCACGCCGGCGCACTTGCGCGTCGAGGCCGGCGCGATACACAAGGCCAACGGCGGCGTGCTTTTCGTCGACGAGATGGCCACCCTCTCGCCCCGCGGCCAGCAGGAACTCCTCACCGCGATGCAAGAAAAGAAGTACGCGATAAGCGGCCAAAGCGAGATGAGCAGCGGCGCGCTAGTGCACACGGAACCCGTGCCGTGCGACTTCATACTCGTCGCGAGCGGCAACGCGCAAGACTTGCGCAAGATGCACCCCGCCCTCCGCAGCCGCATCCGGGGTTACGGGTATGAAGTGTTCATGGAAGAAAATATTTCCGACAACGCCGAGAACCGCGCGAAGCTCTACCAGTTCGTGGCGCAGGAAGTCATTAAGGACGGCAAGATACCCCACTTCGAGGCGGCGGCCGTCGAAGAGATAATCGCCGAGGCCCGCAAACGCTCGGGACGCAAGAACAAGCTAACGCTGAAGCTGCGCGAGCTCGGGGGGCTCATACGCGCGGCGGGCGACTTGGCGAAAGAACGCGACCACGAAGCGGCGACCATTGCAGATGTGATGGACGCGCGCAAGATAGCCCTCACGCTCGAACAGCAAGTGGCGCACCAGACGATAGAACTGCGCAAAGACTACCAAATTTTCTCCACGCGCGGCGCGAGCGTAGGCAAAGTCAACGGCCTCGCGGTGATGGGCGACGCGGGCGTGATACTCCCGATAGTCGCCGAGTTCGCACCAGCTTCAAGCCGCGAGGAAGGCCGCATAATCACGACGGGCAAGCTGGGCAGCATCGCGAAAGAAGCGGTGGAGAACGTCTCGGCAATCATAAAGAAACACTTGGGCAAGGACACGTCCTCGCTCGACATACACGTCCAGTTCCTGCAGACGTACGAGGGCGTCGAGGGGGACAGCGCGGCTGTAAGCGTCGCAACCGCCGTGATAAGCGCGATTGAAGGCGTGGCGGTCGACCAGAGCGTCGCGCTGACAGGATCCCTCTCCGTGCGCGGGGAGGTGCTGCCAGTTGGCGGCGTCACGCAAAAGATAGAAGCGGCGATAGACGCGGGGCTAAAGACCGTGATAATCCCCAAAAGCAACTTGGGCGACATCGCCTTGCCCAAACGCCAGCTTGAAAAGATAACCATCGTGCCAGCGGCAAGCATTTGGGACGTGCTCCAGCACGCGCTCAAGGACAGCAAGAAAAAGCAGGCGCTCCTCTCGAAAATAAAGCTGGAGTTCCCGGCGTGA
>JBBSWX010000078.1:0-6298 GCA_038046065.1 Microcaldota archaeon
CAACACCCGCACCCGCAACCACAACGCAACGCTCACCAGAACACGCCGCATGCTTAGCCACGCGCACGCACAAGCCCGCATCGCACGCCAAGTCAACCCCGCACTCGCCAAGCGAATGCCCGGCAGCGCAACACGAGCCGCCCTCGCCACCGCACGCCTGCAAGCCAACAACCGCCGTCACGGCAGGCACGCCCTCCGCCGCCGCAACAGGCACCACTTGAACTTCACCCGGCAAGTGCCAAACTGCATCGGCAGCCACGCGGCAGGACTCTCCCGCAAACGCGACGAGATCGCACGAATACGGGCTACCCACGCAGGTGGACACGCGTTGCACCAAACCCGGGCAAAACACCGCGAAATCCGCGCCAGCCACGTCGCCAAGCGAATCCCGTGCACTCGCCGCGATAACCGCAGCCTCACGGCCAATCTGCAAGTACACCGTATGCGAACCGGGAGACAACGCTAGTTCAACCTCGCCCTTCTTCACACCCAAATTCGCGCGGATGACTACCGTGTCGCCCGCACTCAACCCGCTGAACGAAGCCGTGCCATCCTCATCAGTATCCGCCTCGGCAATGGCCGAACCGACCCCCTGCGTGCCTTTCGAAAACACCCTCACGCGAGCGGACGCAACGCGCGACTTGCCGGAAGCAAACGAAGACGGCGCAAACACCACCCCGCCATCAGAATTAACGACTATAATCACGAGCGTCGCCTCCTGCGCGCCCACCTGCAGCGACCCCGCGCAACTCACGGGTTCCGAAACCTTGAGCGCCACGGTTCCTTGAGGCTGGCTTGAAGAATAAGTGCAGACCGCCGTGCAACTGCCCGCGCCCGCAACGCAACCCGATGCCAACGCCGAGTTGCCGTTCCCGCAATCAACCGCAATCCTGCCACCCGGAATCGCGAGAACATCGCGGTACGATACAGTAATGTTAGCCGACTCTCCCGGCCGAACCAGCACGGGAACGGCGGAAATGCTGCAGGAAGGCGCCAACCCGGCAGTACGGTTCACCACGCCCACCGTCTTTCGCGCGCAAGGCACGCCCGCCATTGACGCCGCCACGCGCGCCAACCCCACTGCACTCGAGAAACTGCACGACGCCGAGCAGGAAGTGACGTTGCCCACCGCGTTGCACGCGCCCACGATACCGGCAACGCCGCCGCAATCCACTGCCAGCGAAGGCGACGCGCCAAAATTCTTGCCGCCCACCGCAACATCAAAACTACCCAACCCCACTTCGTCAGGCGCGCTCACCACGCAGAAAGGCGTTGCCGAACCGCCCGCCGCCACCACAGCGCCGCCGCACTGCCGGCCGGCAACAACCGCGGAAACCACGCGCGACCCGGAAGACTCGTAAGAACACGAAGCGCGGCAGTAACCCCCTGCACAGGAAGCCTGCTGCACCGAACCATTGCCACAATCAATAGACGCAGACGGCGCGTCGAAACCCCAATAGGAAACGACTATCGGCGCACTCTCGCCAACTCCAACGCGCGCCAGCCCCGCGTGCACGAGGCAACCCTCGCGCGAGTTTGACGAAGCCAACGCCAAACCCTTGCAGGACAACCCTGCCAACGAGGCGGCCTCAACCATTACTTTCTCGCCCTTCTCCGGCGGCTCGGAATAGTTGCACGAGTAACTGCAACTCCCCGCGCCGCACGCGCCCACTACTGACGCAACGCCCCCGCAAGACAACGAAACTTGAGAAGGCTCGGCGTTGAAGTAAAACAACTTGCCGGAAGAAGGCACTCCAAACGCAACCGTAGAATCCGGAACGAGACACGCGGACTTCGGAAGGTTGGAAGGCACGCCCACCAGCTGCACCGAACAATCCGCCCCGCCAATCGAAATTATTGCAGGCGCGCTCACGCGCTCGCCCACCGCCAACGCCGCGTAACCACTGCAGTTGCCTGAAACGCCCGCGCAACCCCGGATGGAAAACGAACTGCCGTTCCACAAGCCCGACGCCACGCCCACCGGCTCGACACCATCATACTCTAGATAGAAACGCACGGCATCCCCCGCCTCGAACACTTGCGGGTAAACAAGCACTCGGCAAGACGCACCGGAACCGCCGGAAATACTGGTGACGTTAACATCCAACGCACAACCCCGACCCACCACCACGCTCGAACCGGACGAAGGGAACTTGTAAGCGAGACTACAGCTCACCACCCCGCCAACAGTAGCGCACGAGGACGGCAGTACGCCCACCCCGTCGAACAACAATTCTTGCGTAGACGCGTTGCCGGAAAAGTTGAAGTAAGAAACCGTAAAGCCCGAAGATACGCCAGCCACTACGCTCCCGCTGCTAGCAATCACGCACGAAGACTTCACACCTGCATGCGCAGCGGCAACCGTCGCAGGCGCGCAACCCACGCCCCCCACGGTTGCGGAAACTACTGAAGAACCCTCGGCCAGCACGACGCACGAAGCAACGCAAACACCTTCCACGCAAGAAGCGTTCACGCGACTGCCGCCGCACGCCACTTCCGGCACGCCTGAAACCGCGTTCAACAACACTACCGCATCGAAAGCCCCGCCCACCACGACAGTCTCAGGCGCGAAAACGCTGCAGGCCGCCGACGCGTTGCCCGCGACAAAATCGCTCGCGCACTCCACCCCGCCAACGCGCGCCACCAACGGGAACACCCCTTCAGAAGGCGCAGTGCACGCGGCGAAGCACGAGCCCGACGTGCCACTGCAGTTCACCGCAGAAACGTTGCTGCCCGCACATTCAACAGGAATAACCTCGTTCGCCGGAGGCAACGGCAACCCCAAGTAATCAATGCGCACCCACGCCGCCACGCCAGGCTGGGTGGAACCAACTTGCGTAACGAGACACTGCGAGTAATCCAAACCCGCCCCCACTACGACAACGCCGCCAGTACACTCAACGCCACCCAACTCGGCGGAAACCTCCAACACGCCGGAAGCCTCGAACGCAAACACCCCGCCGCAAGCGTCATTCTGCGCGCACGACAAGTTCACCGTCTCATTGCCCGCCCGCAGCACCCCGCTGCCGGAAAGCCCTTGCCGCAACACGGAAACCTGCACCGGCTCGCCCACCACCACAGACTCCGGAAATACGGCGACGCTGCAATTACCCCCGCCAGGCGTGACGAAAACGTTTGCGGGAACGCACGCCGCGCCCCCCAAGACCGCCGCGATGACGTGCGTGCCGGACTCGTTGAACGCGCAAGCGCCCGAATAGTTTGAACCGTTGAACGCAGTAACATCAAAATCGCACGACACGCCCCCCGAAAGATTCTCAACCCCAAAACCGTCTGAAGAAACCACGCTGAAACCCGCAGGTTCGCCCGCGCCCACGCTCTCGCTATCCAACCGCACGCCGCAAGACGAGCCGTTCGCCAAAGCCTCGAGAGTGAACAACGCCGCAAAATCGTTGGAAACATTTATCGCGCGCGACGCAGTCGCGTAACCCTCGGCGGAAACCACCACCGCATAACTGCCTGGCGCGAGGCTCGCCGAAAAACGTTCGGCCGGCCGCTCGCTCAAAAACGCAGTCTCCCCCAAAGCAGTTATCGCAAGCGACGCGTTCACCGCCACTCCCGACGCGTTGTTGAACGAAAACACGCCAGTAAACATCTCGTTGGAAGCCGCCAGTTCCACTGCAACAACCGTAGATTGCGGCGACAAGCCGAAGTCCTTGCGCGCCACCGGCGCGAAGCCGGAAGCCCACACTGAAACAAAGCCAGAAAAACCGTTTTTCACACCCTTAAAAACCGCCACTCCGCCCGACGCCTGCACCGACGCCACTTCCGCACCGGTAAACGAGTCGTAAATAGAAACGACTGCAGGCGCGTCAATCCTCTCGCGCGTGCCCGCCCGGTAGAGCACCACCTGCAAGTTCAACAAAGAAGACGAGACGCAAGAGTCAACGCGATAACTGCACGACGCAGCATCCCACTCCGCCTCCGCGCAAGGAGGCTGGCCGCCCGAATTGGCGCACGTCAAAAACAACTGCTTGTCCGGCGCAGGGTATGCCGGCTGCCTTGCGGAGGCCATTCCGCTCAACACCAACACCGGCTTGCGGTTGCGCGACGCATCGAAATAAATCGCGCCAGCCCAGCCGCCGCCCGCAGCGGAAAGCGTCAAACGCCCTCCCGGCACGCCTGCAAAACGAACTTTACCCGCAGCCGAAACAGCCCTGCCGATAATCACGCCATCGCCAGACTTCAACAACACCTCCACTCCCGAAAGGAGCGTGCCGTCCCGCGCCACCACCGTGCCATCTATAGAATAATACTGGGGCGCCAGCTGCACTCCCACCGCCACCAACAGCAACGATATCGCCACCAAACCCACCACGGCAGACGCCACGAAACTCGGAAGGCCGTGCGCCTCCACGGGCTTCACCCAACTGCGATAGATGGGCAAGCCTAACTGCTCAAGCTTATCGCAAACATCGTAATACTCCGTCTCGAGAGAATAGTAAACTCCGGAAACCAAGCGCTTCAAATAGCCGAAGATAGACCTGCTCCCACCAGACTTAGGCAATGACCCCACCGACGTAATAACTCCCGCAGGGTTTAAAAAACCCACGAACAACCCCGCTCAACTGCCGAAACGCAAATATACCCCGCCAACGCAAACGAAATGCAATATGCCCCCTTCCCGCGCAACACCCAAACCCACCGTGTTCGGCGTCGTCCACGAGACTATCGACCGGCAAGGCCGCAAGACCAGCCACGCCAGCGAACTCTTCAAACAACTCGAGGCGCACGGCGTCGGCAAAGGCAGCCGCCTCGGAGTGGAAGGAATAAGCGCACTATACTCCCGCGCTAAAGGGAAACCTAAATCCCCGATTATGCGTTACTACAAGACATTCGCCCACCGCGCAGCGCGCGCGGGAATCACGCTCGTGCCCCTCGAAGAAACCGCCGCGAACTACGCGCTGCTCTCGCTGCATGACGACTTGCTTAACGCACTCGACAAAGCCCGCCGTTACGACTGGCTTATGGACCGCGACGGCACCATTAACGCCCTGCAAGAAGAACTCCGCCGCAAACAAAAGCTGAACGAACGCAAGGACGCCGTGGCGATAAAAAACGCGTTGCTCGAAGAACTGAAGCGCGCCCGCGAAAATTACGGCGACTTCGCAACCGAACTGCATAAAACGCTTACGGTCATGCGCTCAAAAACGATGCTTGAAGAAATGCGCGCGCAAGGGCTACGGCTCGCAGTCATAGGCAATTATCACGCGACGCAACTTGAAACGCTCGGCCTCGCAAACGCGCAGCTCGTAAACGTCAATTCCCAAAGAATTAACACGGGCAAGGAACAACTCGAGGCATACGAGCGCAACAAGCAACTCGCCCACCGCCTCGAGAAAGTTGCGCGCGAACCCCCGCCCAGCCAAGAACAAGTTTAATAAGATAGTCCCACCAGTAAGATTAATGGAAAACGAACGGGTGATTGGCTTGGAAACGCAGATTACGACTATGTCAACTAAGGGTCAAGTGGTAATTCCGGAGGAAGTGCGCGAGGACTTGGGTCTGCGTGAAGGCACTAAGTTTGCCGTCTACAGCCGCAAGGAAGCGGACGCCATCCTCCTAAAGCGCCTTGACCTGCCAAAACCGGCGGAAGCGTTCCGCCAAATGGCCGAATGGACGCGAAAGCACGTTGAAGAAAAAGGCATTGACGCGATTCCGGAAAAAATTGTGGAAATACAACACAAGCGCAGGAAACGTAAGTGAAAACCTCGTGCGAATCGCCTTCGACACTAACGTCCTCGTCTCGGCTCTAGCCTCACCCTACGCGAAACGAAGCTCTCACCGTCTGATTGAATTGGCATCTGAAGGCAAGGCCACCTGATACACGTCCGTAGCTCTAATGGAAGAATTCAAGAGGATAATGCAGCGCGACTTTCAAACGCCTATTGACCGCGTTGAACAAATGGCGGATGTTTTTCTCGGGTTTCTCAAACTAGTCGAACCCGTCGAAGTCATCAACGCGGTAAAAGAAGACCCTGACGACGACCGCGTACTAGAGTGTGCAGTTGCCGCCAATGTCCGTTACATCGCTTCATGGGACCCGCACCTTACAAACCTCGAAGAATACAACGGAATCAAAATAATGAACCCCGGCAAACTCCTCCACGAACTAAAGGAAACGCACAGGATTGGCTGAATAACGCCAGACGAAAGCTGCCTTCAGGAAGGATTTGCGCCAAAGAAATGTTCAAAACGCGAATGCCACAAAAAGCCAAACCAAGGATCAGCCACTTGGCTCGCGCGTCAACGAGGCAAGCGGCCAAGCTCGCTCATACAA
>JBBSWX010000078.1:6398-28255 GCA_038046065.1 Microcaldota archaeon
ATCAGCCACTTGGCTCGCGCGTCAACGAGGCAAGCGGCCAAGCTCGCTCATACAACCCGCCAATGCCGACAGGGCGTTGCTCGCCGCCTTCCTAAAGCCCGTAAAGTCAACGCCAACCTTGCTGTAAAGCCTCCCATCAGCATCTTGCCCGATAAACAAATAATCAAGCGCCAAGAACACCTCGTTAGTCGCAACCACCGTCTCGCGCCACGCTCCAACCGCATCAACGTACGCCTTGCACTCCCGGCGTATCGCGTCGTTCTGGCCGTGGCGTGAAATGACGCACTCGGCTTGGGCAGGCGAAAGGCTGACGTTATCTACGGCTAGGTTAAAACAATCGGAAGACTTTATCGCAGCGCAAGTGGCATTGCCCTTATTGCACTCCAGCGCTATGATAGCAAAAGCAGGAATAGACGGCAACCCATCCGAAGCTATCAAAAGCTCGCCTTTAGCCGCACTCCCCGCGTAGTACGCCCCGGCCAAGACTAGAACTAGAACCAACAACGCTGCTAATGCGACTTTCGTTTTGCTCATCTGCATCAACCCCCTCAACCAACTTCACCCGACCAACTTGGCGCGCGTGTCCACCATCTTTCCCGCAGTCTCGAAAGCAGCTCCCTGCAGCAACGCCGCGAGCACCGCTGGCAATTCCTTCCCGCCTACGCGGCACTGCCTGCCAGAACCACGCTCGCGCACCGTAACGCAACCGTCCTCCAACGAATCGAAATCAACCGTCACGCAGAAAGGCGCGCCCACCTCGTCCATGCGCGCGTAACGCTTGCCAATGCTGCCCGCCTCGTCGAACTCGACGCGCAGGCCTGCCGCTTGCAAGGATTTGTAGAGCTCGAACGCCTTCTCGCGCAAACCCCCTTTTTTCAGCAACGGAAACACGCCAGCTGCAACGGGCGCGATGCGCGGCGTCAAGTGCAGCACTACGCTACTTCCCTCCCCGCCTTGCCGCTCTTCGAACGCGTCCAGCAACAGCGTGAACACAAGCCGCTCGACGCCCACGGAAGGCTCGATGACGAAAGGCACTACCTTCCGCCGTTCAGCCTCCACGAAAACCGAAAGCTCCTGCCCGCTGTGCAGCGCCTGCTGCTTCAAGTCAAAGTCGGAACGGTTCGCAACTCCAAGCAACTCTTTGAAGCCCCACGAGTACTCGTAATCCACATCCCACGTTTCGGAAGAATAGTGCGACAACTCGGTAGCCACGTGCTGCCGCAAGCGAAGCTTCTCCCTGCGCAGCCCGAGGGACAACAACCACGAATAATACTCGGCCAGCCAGTAGGCGTGCACGCGCGTGCCCACCACTCCCGCTGCCAGCGCCTCTGCGAAAGACATTTCCACACCCGGCTTTCCCTCCGCCTGGTGACCCGCCGTAAGGAAGACTGCCTTCTCGCCCCACGCCCCGCCGTCCGGGCACTCCTGCAGGCGTTCGGGATGCACGAAATACTCTAGCTCCATCTGCGAAAACTCGCGGCAGCGAAACACGAAGTTGCGCGGCGAAATCTCGTTGCGAAACGCCTTGCCCACCTGCGCAATGCCGAAAGGCAACTGCAACCGCGAAGACTGCTGCACGAGCTTGAAATTCGCGAAAATCAACTGGGCAGTCTCCGGCCGCAAGAACGCCTTGGCATCTTCCGACGCCTTCGCACCCACAGTAGTAGCAAACATGAGGTTGAACGGCCGCGAAACTTCCAGCCCGCCGCCGCACTTTGGGCAATCGACCTTGTGCTGCGCGATAAGCCCGTTAAGCTTCTCCAGCGACAAGCCGTCAACCGCCACGCCCAACTCTTGCTCCACCAGATGGTCGGCACGAAACTTTTCCTTGCACTTCCCGCATTCGACCAACGGGTCGTTGAACGCCGCCGCGTGGCCGCTCGCCTCCCAAACCTTCGGATGGGTGATTATCGCCCCGTCAATCCCCACCACATCACTGCGCAGCTCGACAAAACGATGCCACCAATCCTGCTCGACGTTGCGCTTCAACTGGCTGCCGTACGCGAGAAAATCGAAGAAGCCCGCCATCCCCCCGTAGATGACGCTATTCTGGACGATGAACCCCCGGCGCTCGCACAAGTTGATTACCTTGTCAGCAAGCGAAAGTTCTAAACCAGCCACTTAAACCACCAGCACCAACAAAAACTACCTGCCACAAACCGCCGGAACTCCAAAACCGCCGGAAACCCGCGGAACGCCCCTCGCGGCAATAAAAGTAAGCCACCAACCGCTTTTAAATTGCTTGCCGGAGTTAAAGAATATACCGCAAGGGTCGGCAAGCCCTGCAGGCGAGTGGGTAATGATGATGAAAAGACCTAGCAACAATTTCAACAACTCTCAAGGCTCGCGAGACTCACGCCCACGCGAATCTGGCTCCCGCGACTCGCGCCCCGGCAAGCCCTTCAACAACTTCAACCGCGGCAGCCAAGACCGGCGGTTCGAGCACTCGCGCGGCGAACGCCCGCCATTCCAACAGCGCGGCAACTCCAACTACCGCAACGGCCCGAACAGCAGGGGCGATGCCGACGGCCGCGAAAAATTCTTTTCGAAAGCACGCGAAAAACTTCGCGAAGCATTCACCGGCAAAGGCGCCTCGCTCGTCCAGTCCATCCGCACGCTCGACGACCTGGATAACACGAAGAGCCTCTTGTTCGAACGGCTGAAGGAATGGTTCGCCAACAACTTTCCGGAACTCTCGCTGGAAAGCGAAGAAACTTACTGCCGGCTAGTCGCGACTTTCGGCTGCAAGGAAGAACTGGAATACTCGCAGCTGGAAGAAATCGTCGGCAGCCAGAAAGCGCAAGAACTAATGCAAGCCGCCGAAAAAAGCGCGGGCGCGCCTTTCACGATAGGAGAAAAGAACGCCGCGGCAAGCCTCGCCAAGGCAATACTAACGCTCTTCGAGGAACGCAAGGCGCAAGAAACATTCATCAACAGCGAGGCGCAAATAATACTCCCCAACGTCACGGCGCTCGCCGAGCCGCTCGTCGCCGCGCGCCTCCTCTCGCTGGCAGGCTCGCTGCACAAGCTCGGCGAAATGCCCTCGTCAACGATCCAAGTGATTGGCGCGGAAAAATCGTTGTTCAAACACTTGCGTTCGCACGGACGAACTCCCTCCCCGAAGCACGGGGCAATCTTCCAAAACACGCTCGTGCGCGGCGCGGTGAAAGAAAAGCGCGGCCGCATCGCACGCACGCTCGCAGCGAAAATCGCTATTGCCGGGAGGGCCGACGCCTTCAGCGGCAACTTCATCGCGCCACTCCTAAAGAAGCAACTGCAGAAACAACTCGCGAGAGTGAAGTGAATACCCCGTGAAGACAGCCGCGCCGCGGAAAGAAGTCGTGTTCGTGTGCGAACTTGGCAAACACGAATCTCCAGCCCGCCGCGAGGAGTTCGAAGAATTCCTGAAAAAAAACGGCTTGGCGCAACACTTGAACGCCGCCAGCGCAGGCTTCTTTGACGTGCGCGACCACACCAAGCCCGGCGTCGAGCTGCACGCCGTGCCGGTACGGCGGGAAGTGTTGGAGGCCGTGAGGAATTTCCCGCGTTCGATGCCTGAAAAAATGGCTACAATAGACCTGCTCGGCGCGAATGAACACCTGTACGAAAACCCATCGTGGAAGGAACAGCTCGCCGCGAGGGTGCTGGGCAAAAACTGGCGGAAGCTCGCGGTGAAAAAATGAGCCGCCCTTCCATCTGCCGCCGCGAGCTCATCGTCACGGGAAGCATATTCGGGATATCGTCGCGAACAGAAAAGCGAGAATCGCGCGAGAAAATTGCCAAATGCCGGCAGAAAGAGAACGAAACAGGCCTCCCCAAAACCTATTCCTTCTATAGAACGCCGCTCGAAGATTATTTCAAAACCCGCGGAATGCGCTTCAACTTCAAGCAATCCCTGCACGCCAAGGCGCACGCCGCGGCCAAGCGCGGGGAAACGCTGCGCGTGCTTGACGTTGGCGTAGGCACCGGCGAACAATGGCTGCAATTCCTGAAAGACCACCCGAATATCGAGCTAAGCGCAACCTCGCTCACGCGCAACGGCCTCCACCCCGACATCGCGCCGCGCACCAAGATAACCACGGCGGCCACGCTCTCGCACCACTATCCCGAAAAACATTTCGACGTAGTGATATCGCACTTTGGAATGCACGGGCAAGAGCAAACCGGTGCTGAACAAATGCTGCACGTGCTCAAGCCCGGCGGCCACGCGTGGCTGCGCACAACCCCGAAACTAGACCTTAACGCGTTTCAAAAACTTGCAGAAGTGCTTAAACACTATGACTCGACAAGCGGCATAGCCAGTGCGATAGCCCGCCTGCGCAAACGCCGCTTGCCAACCGCCGCCCGGTAACCCTCACTGGGGCGCGCGGTAGTTGGGAGCCTCTTGCGTCACCACAACATCGTGCGGATGGCTCTCCGCGTGACCGGCGGGCGAAATGCGGATGAACTTCGCCTTCCAAAACTCTTCAAGCGTCCCGCAACCGCAGTAACCCATCCCGCTCTTCACCCCGCCCGCGATTTGGTAAAGCACTTCCTCCACGCTGCCTTTGAAAGGCACCACGCCCTCAATCCCTTCAGGCACCAGCTTGCTCGAAGGAACGCCGCCCTGAAAATAACGCTCCCGCCCCCCGAGCGCCATCGCGCCCAACGAGCCCATCCCGCGGTAAGTCTTGTACTTGCGGCCGGCCATCATCACCACGCGGCCGGGCGACTCGTCCGTGCCCGCCAGCATGTTGCCCAACATCACGCATGAAGCGCCTGCAGCCAACGCCTTCGCCGCATCACCCGAGTAACGAATGCCCCCGTCCGCAATGAGCGGCACGCCAGCCTCACGGCACGCCTCGGCACACTCCAAAATCGCACTCAACTGGGGCGCGCCGCAACCCGAAATTATGCGCGTCGTGCAAATGCTTCCCGCGCCAACACCCCCCTTCACGCCCGCAACACCCGCATCAATAAGGTTCTTCGCCCCGTCCGCCGTGCAAACGTTTCCCGCAACTATCGGAACGGAAAACTCGCCCGCAAAACGGCTGGCCGCATCAATCACGCCTTGCGAATTGCCGTGCGCAGTATCCAACACCAACACATCCACGCCCGCCTCGACAAGCGCCGCGGCGCGCACGCCGTCCGACGGGGAGACGGCCGCGGCCACTACGAGCCTCCCGCCCGCGTCGCGCGAAGCCTGCGGGTATTTCGAAGAAACCGTCAAGTCGCGGTAGGTTACGAGCCCTAAAAGCTTTCCTTGTGCGTCAACGAGCGGCAGCCGCTCGATGCGGTGCTTGTGCAAAAGCTCTACCGCCTTGCCGGGAGAAAACTCTTTCAAGCTCGCAACAGTCTCGAACACCACGTCGCGAGTCATCAAATCCGCGACCCTCGCGGCAGGGTTCTTCTCGAAACGCACGTCGCGCGAAGTAACAATCCCCACGAGCTTGCCTCCCTCGAGGACAGGAAAGCTCGAAGCATCCCCATCGCCAACCGCCTTCAACTCCGCCAGCGTAGTGGCGGGCGTCACCGTCGCAGGGTTTTCCACGATAAAATTTATCTTGCGCTTGACGCGCCGCACCTCGGCCGCCTGCTGCTCCGCTGAAAGGTTCTTGTGAATCACGCCAATCCCGCCTTGCAACGCCATCGAAATAGCCATATCGCTTTCCGTCACGGTGTCCATCGCCGCGCTCGCAACCGGAAGGTTAAGCGCAACACCCTTGCAAAACGCGCCCTTCAAAGAAACTTCGGAAGGAAGCACTGCCGAACGCGCCGGAAGCAACAGCACATCATCAAAAGTAAGCCTCGCCTCGCCATCAACCCTATTCAAGAAAACCACCTTCAATCAAGCGCGCCCAACCATCCGCCCGAAAGTTGAACGAACCCTCTCGCTAAAAGCTTAAAACCCTGCCGCAACAAAACGCCTTCAAGGACACTATGCCCCTAGAAACGCTGTTCATCTCCGACTGCCACGGCGAGCAGTCGTGCATCCCCCGACTGGAAAAGCTCGCCGAGGCGCGCCAGCCGCGGCTCGCCGTGTTCACGGGCGACTTGACCACGCGCGGCGACACGCGCTTTCCGCAAGAAATGTTTTCCCTCCTCGAACGCCGCGGGTGCCGAATCTTCGCGGTAGGGGGAAACCTAGACCCCAAACCCCTGCACGAGTGGCTCGAACAGGCGGGGTATTCCATACACGCGAGGCGCGTTGCCTTCAAGGGCTTCACCATCGCAGGCCTAGGCGGGAGCCTCAAAACGCCGTTCGGCACGTGCGTCGAATACTCGGAGGGACAATTCGCGGGAATGCTTGAAGGCCTGCTTGACGAGAAAACAATTTTCGCCACGCACAACCCTCCCTTCAACACGGTTGCCGACCGCGTAACGTCCGGCGCGCACGTAGGCAGCCACGCGATTCGCGAGGCAATCGAACGCCACCACCCGCGCGCGTGCCTGTGCGGCCACATTCACGAGGCGCAAGGAAGCGAAAAGCTGGGAAGCACCCTACTCGTCAAGCTACCGCCCTTCAAAGACGGTGGCGCGGTGGCAATGGACTTGAAAACGCTTGAGTTCAAGTTCCTGACAACCTGAATGCGCACTACCGCCAAAAACAACGTTTATAACTCGTACAGAACCATAATCTACTGTTATTTGCGCCGTCGTTGGTTGTTTGGACAATTCGTTCCAAGCAACCGATGACGGTTCCGCGCGGTTGCGGTTAAAATGGATAAAGCCGCCATCTTTATTGACCAAGGTTACTTTTCAAGGGTTCTTGAATGCTACGGGCTGCAAGAACTAGTGGATAATAACGGAATACCCGAATTCAAGAACAAGCTCGATTACTTAGCGTTTTCTGAAAAGCTCTGCAGAACCCACAATTCAGAGCGATTCCGGACGTACGTCTATGACGCATTGCCCTACCAACACAACCCGCCCAATGCGTGGGAAAGCGCCCATCTCGCAGAAAAACAGAAGTTCAAGTCATACCTAGACTCTCTGCCTTCATTTATGACGCGATACGGCATATGCCTAGAGATTCCCAATAAGAACTGCTATTGTTTTAAGAAAGGAACGTTCACTACGCCGTGCAAACACATAACGCAAAAAGGCGTTGACGTCCGTTTCTCGATAGACCTCGTTTCCCTAGCGACGGATAAACGGATCGATAAAGCAATCCTGATTACTGGAGATAGCGATTTCATCCCGGCCATCAATTATGCTAGGGAAGTTAATATGAAAATCACACTATATTACTTGAAACTGGGAAATATCACACTTCACAAAGGACTCCCATTCGTCTGCGACGAACGCTTCCAGCTAACCAAACAATTCTTCCAAGATTGCTTGCTTCCTACAGCCCCTTGAGGATATGAATACCATGAATCAACCATTCCCCGGCGTGCACAGCGCAGGCGGCAGGCTCGCCACGCGCAACCTAGCCCCAGGCGTTAAAGTTTACGGAGAAAAACTCCATCGCACCCCGCAAGGAGAGCTGCGCGAGTGGGACACTTACCGCAGCAAGCTCGCCGCCGGAATAGTCAAAGGCCTCAAGCGGCTCGACATACGACCCGGCGCGAGCGTGTTGTACCTGGGCGCGGCGAGCGGCACGACCGCCTCGCACGTGAGCGACATTGTAGGCGCGAACGGCATAGTTTTCTGCGTCGAGTTCGCACCCCGCTGCATGCGCGACCTCTTGAAGACGTGCGGACCGCGCGGCAACATGATTCCCCTGCTGGAAGACGCGCGCCTGCCTGAAAGCTACCGCCTTGCGGTGGAGGAATTCGCGGGCGGCAAGGTGGGCGTCGTGTTTGAAGACGTGGCAGACCCCCAGCAAGCCGAGATACTGCAAGCCAACTGCAAAGCCTTCCTCAAACCCTCCGGCCAGGCGCTCATTGCGGTAAAGGCGCGCAGCATCAGCGCCGTGAAACAACCGCAGGAAGTGTACGCAACCGTGGAAAGGCAGCTCTCTCAAGACTTTGAGATTGAACAAAAGCTCGAGCTCGACCCGTTCGACAAGGACCACGAGATGCTGAGCCTGCGGCTGCGCAAGTAAACCACGCCGCCGGAAGGCTTTTAAGTAAATAAACGTAAATATTATGTTGGTGAACGTAATTGGTTAGCTTAACTCTGTGCGTGCCCGCCGACCTCAAGAGAAGGATGGATCTGCACGCGGAAATCAAGTGGTCTGAAGTCGTAAGGTCGGTCATCGCCCAACAGCTCGACGCGCTGGAGGAAGCGAACCGCATCGCAAGCAGGAGCATGCTTACCGAAAGGGACGTGGCGGAACTGGCCGAGTCCGTTGACGCCGGCATGGCAAGGCGATGGAGAGCTGCATGCCGTGAAGCTGGTTGCTGACGCCAACGTACTCTTCTCCGCGTTCCTGCGCGAGGGATCGACCCGCAGGCTGTGGCTCGACCGCAGGCTGGAAATCTACGCGCCGGAATTCTTGCTTGAAGAAATCAAGAAGCACCTGCCGGAACTCGCCCGGCGGGCTAAGCTGACTCCGGAAGGGGCGTTCAAGCTATGTGAACTGCTTTTGCGAAAGGTGAAACTCGTGAAAACCAACGAGCTAGTTCCTTACGCGGCGGCAGCCCGCCACTTGACGACCGATGCCAAGGACGAGCCGTATGCCGCCTGCGCGCTCGCAACTGGCGCGGGCTTGTGGAGTCACGACCGAAAATTCGAACGAGACCGGCTCCGCGTATGGACTACTGCTGAACTGCTCGAATCCCTCAAATACGAAAGGTAACTCACAGGCACCGTACCGCTCGGGCGGCAGGAAAGCTTATTTATCCGACCGCACTGATTGCAAAGCATGTCCCGCCGCGAGTATGTGATAACTGAACAAGGCCACCCTATGTTCACAAACTGGCGGATCTTAGCCAAACGGCATAACCTCCCTGAAACGATAATTAACGAGCTGACAGAACGCTATATGGCCGGAATAAAGGCCATGATTGACGCCCGCGGAATAACGGCAGAAATCAAGGGCAACACTATAAACTGCTACCTGCAGGAAGCCACGCGAAAACCGCCAATATCAATTAGAAGCATAGAACGGCTTGGCAAAAAGTATGCCACGCGCATTTGCAAGCGCATGGCCCGCGAGTTGGGCGTGAAACCCGGATCGCTGGCTTCACAAGCAATCTTGCTGCACGCAGCGCTCAAAGCCGACGCAACCCCAAAGCAAGCCAACACGCTGCTCGATTGGTACGAGAGAACGCCCGGCAACAAGGTGCTTAGAAACTACTTGTTCGCCCAAGCCGCGCAGCACCCCTGCATCCTGCAGGAAGGCATTATTGATGCCGTGCTCAACACGGCGAGAACCTGCGGCATCAGGCGCGGAGAGCTGTTCGACACGACTCACGCCCTCTGCTGCACCCAACCCGCGCACAAACCCCCGCAACGCAGCCGGTCGTACTCGCCGCAAGAAATTACCGAGCTGCTGCGCGGGATACGCGACCGGCGGCTGCCGCTCGCCTTGTTGACTGAAGCAATCAAGCGCGAAGTGTTCCTCAGGCCCGGCGAGTACTTTACCGCCGCCGCGCACGTCGCAAAGTTCGGCGCCGCAATGCTGAAGAAAATCCCAATACCGACGGCGGTAGGATACTTGAAGCTCAAGGCACCTTCCGGTGCGTTGAGTGAAGTGCACGCCCTCGCAAAAACGCTTGGCGCAGAAAGGGCGGTAGCGCTCGCGCGGCACGGCATCGTAAGCGAATTCGCGAAAGAGATGGACGTGGAATACCCGCTTGAAAAAGGCAGGTGCAACAGGCGGCTGACTATCCACGAGCTGCTCGCGCTCCAAACGCACGGCGACATAGGCGCGCCAACGCTGAAAGCAATCCTTAACGCAGGCATTACGCCAAATTCGCTAGAGTTCGCGAGCGCCGCCGCTCTCTCGCGCAAAAACCCCGGCCTGCCCGCAACGCGAATACTAGCGTCAATACGCCAACCGCAACTGCAAACAACGCCCGTAACGCCCGCAAACGCGACTAGCCCGAAAACAACCGCCCCCGGCCGCAAACAAAGAACCCCGCAATACCAGCCGCCGGAAGGCGACGCGGCAACACCGCGCCCCGCCGCCCCAAAGCCACTAAAAGCAACGCTGCTGTCCCCAGCGCTGCTTAGCCCAGACCCGCCAGCGTGGAAAGTCAGAAAAATGTTGAGCGCGCTGGGCTTTACATACATGGGACGAGACGGAAAACACGATATTTATACGCGAGATACTGGGAATGGAAAGCTTACCGTACCACTCCCCGGCACTGACGTCAAGCGATACACGCTAGTTTCAGCACTCGCGCAAGGCGGAGTGACGCCTGACGAATACGAAAAAGCCGCGCGAAAAGCAGGCCTGGCAAGACACTAAACCGCCGCAAACGTGCCCCGGCAGTTCACTACCCTTTCATGCCGTAACGTTCACGCCCGAAGAATTCGCGCCAGTCACATTCCCAGCAGGCGAAACGGTGGCATTGCCGACAGTAGCATTCGCCGCTGGCGTTGCAGACGCATTCACGCCACTGCACACGTCAGGCCGCGCCGCGCACAGTGCATCCGCCATCCCTTGCGCGCTGCTTGCCGTGAACACGTACTTGCAATCCACTACGAACGCCGGGGAGGCGCGCAACCCGTAAGTCAACAAGCCCTCGGTAACATCCTGCTCGACCGCCGCGACGGTGGACTGCTGTGACGTGCAATTCTTGAACGCAGCCCCGTCAAGCCCCAAAGCCAACGCGTGCGCCAGCAAGCCTTCCTGCGTAAGGTTCGCGGGGTTCGCGAACAACCGGCCTGCATACTCGCTGAGCTTACCCTGCTTGCCTGCGCAGTAAGCTGCCTCCGCCGCCTGCCGCGTCTGCGGACGCACAGCAACCGGAAGCTGCCTAAACTGGAAGTCAACCTTGCCCTCAAACTCCTTGAGGAACTGCTTGACCTCAAGGTTCAACACGTCACAACCAGAACACTGGAAGTCCGCAAACTCATAAACAATGGCTTTCCCAGGAGTCGTGCAGCGAGGCGTGAGCATCACCTTGCGCTTCGAAACGAAACCAAAACCATCAATGGCAACCCCGTTCTTCACCTGCGGCTGCGTCAACAACGCCTCTTGCAACTGCGGGTTGGACAACAAATCCTCGTCGGGAACGAACAACGCGGGAAGGCTCTTGAAACCCAGCTTGCGCAACTCCTCAAGCCGCCCTTTCTTATCCTCAACCGCGAGACTCAAGCCCTGCCGCTGCAACGAGGGCGCCAACGCCAACGCGTTCTTCAAAGCATCGCCAACGAAACCGTCGGAAGAATCAAAGTAAAGGTGCAACGCCACAGTCTCCGGCAACACCGCCGCCTCAATCGCAGCAACCTTGTCCGACAACGCAGCCACCTGCGCCGCAAGCACACCATTATCCTGCCCGCCAAGCACGCGCGCATTCAACGAATTGAACTGCAAGAACGAATACCCCGCGAATGCCACCAGCACAACCGCCAGCAAGCCCACGCCCCACAACAAGCTATCAGAACGGCCGTGATGAAAATCCAAGCGAAAACACCCCGCCAGCATAGGCGCACGCAAACCTAAAAAAAGTTGTCATTCAGCCAAACCGCCGCCTCAAGCCCCCCCCGTCTCAGCCGCGAGGCTTCACCGCGAACAACACCAAGTTATGCGCCCCCACCCCCGCGGAAGGCGCGCCTGCCTTCTCGAAAAGAGTTTCAACACGCGCAAAACCCGCCCGCTTCACCAGGCCAGCGAGCTCGCCAGGCGTAAAAAAGTGGTAGTAACGCCTCACGCCCCCGCGCCACGGCACGAACGCATCACGGCCCTTGGCAGAAAACTTTTCCTGCAAGCGGTTCCACACGACGATGCACAAGCGACCTCCGGGCTTCAACGCACGCCGAAAGCCGCGCAACGCCGCCCTCCGGCCGGCCTCGCTGCGAAGGTGGTGAAACGCGCCGAGGCACAACACGCAATCGAAAACCCCTTCGCCCGATTCCAGGAACCCCACGGAACCCGCGCCTTTCAAGGCGTGGTTTGCGGGTTCCGTCCGGTTCATCGGAGTACGATGATTTGGCGAATCAAATTGCGCAGGCCACGCCACCAATTCGAGCTTGCGGAAATCACCTGCAACAAACTGCACGCGGCCAGCAGCAACAAGCTCACGGCAATTCACTCCCGCAAGCTGCAACAACTCGCTGGAAGAATCAAGCCCCACGACGAGCCGCGCCCGCCCCGCTAATGCAGGCTCGTTGCAACCGTTGCCGCAACCCGCGTCGAGAACCACTCCCCGCACGCGCGGCAAAACCAACGGCAGGAAACCCCGCGGCACACGGTGACTGCAATCCCACTCGCGCGCGATGCTGTTGAAAACCCTCAACGCGCACGCACCCGACGCCCGTAAAGCAACGCGGCAACGCCCGCCGCGGCAACGGCCGCAGCCGCCGGCAAGTCAGGCAACCGCGGCACCAAATCAGGCTTGAAGTAATCTATCGTGCAAAACTCGCGCACGGCATTGTAAGCCACGGCCACCACGTAACGACCGGATTGCGGCAGCACCAGCGAAAAGTTCGCCCTGCCGTCAGGACAACCTAAGTAACTCCCTGCGCTTGCCTGCGAACCATTCGCGAAAACCGCCGACACGCCAATGCCCAAGCAATACTGACGATCCTGCAAAATCAACGACGCCAGCACCGAGTTATTCGCCGAAACAGTAGTACGCGGGCACGAGAGCGAAAGGCAACCTTCAGGGCAGGACACTGCGAACGCAAACGGCGCCAGCAAGAGGAAAGCAAAAACGATGAACCGCATTTCCGCACACCATAGAAACCCACGAGGCGCGCGAATAAAAAACGCTCACCCTAGAAAAGAAGCGCCCACCCCTCCCCGACACCTCACCCGAGAGACTCAAGATATTTTATGCGCTCTTCAATTGGCGGGTGCGAAGCGAACAACGCCCTTGCGGAGAGAGGGTTGAAGAAATAAAGCGGCGCCATCGCCGAGTTCACGCCACCATAGCCATCCTCGCCACGGCCTGCCCCAGCATCCTTCCCACCGTCCGACTCACCTTTTATCTTGCGCAACGCGCCCGCCAAACCCGCGGGGTTGCGGCACAACAACGCGCCGTCCGCATCCGCGAGAAACTCGCGCTTGCGCGACGCGGCCGCGGCCACGATGTTCGCGAACACGGGCGCAAGCACCGCAAGCACGATGCTCAACGCGAAAACCCACGCGCCGCCCTCACGATCCCGACGCCCGCCGCCCCAAAAAAAAGTGTACAACAACCAGTCGGAAAGCAACGCAACAACGCCCACCATCACCATTACGGTAGTCATGAACCGCACGTCATAATTCCTCACGTGCGAAAGCTCGTGCGCCAACACCCCTTCAAGCTCGCTGCGCGAAAGCTTCTTCAACGCGCCTTCCGTAACGGCCACCACCGCGTGCTGCGGGTCGCGCCCAGCCGCAAACGCGTTAATCCCCCCGCCCGGAATGATGAACACGCGCGGCTTGGAAATGCCCGCCGCAATAGCCAAGCCCTCCACAACGTCATGCAGCTGCTTGAAATCCCGCTCGGACGCAGGCACCGCCCCCGAAGCTGCAACCGCCACGGAATCGCTCTTGAAGTACGCCAAGTACGCAAGCACAACCGCGATTACGGCGGCAACCAAAATTCCGGCAGAACCCCAACCGCTCGCCAAGCCAAACGCCCAGCCAAGCAACAGCACGAACAACGCGAAACCCGCCATCACAAGCCAAGAGTTGCGCTTGTTCACCGCAATGCGGTCGTAAAGGTTGACGCGCTCAATCATACGGCAACTAACCCCCCTGCGCAATTGTGCGGGCGCTACACCCCCCTGCCTAGAAGCTTACTTTCACGAGCTTGCGCGCCTCCGCCCCGCCCGCGTCGTAATACTCGCGCAGCTGGAAGCCCAGCACCCCTGCAATCACGTTCGACGGAAAAGTTTGAATGCTCGTGTTCAACGCCAAGACGTTGTCGTTATAGAACTGGCGCGCGAACGCAATCTTGCTCTCCGTACTGGAAAGCTCCTCCTGCAACGCCTTGAAGTTCTCACTCGCCTCAAGCTTCGGGTACGCCTCTGCAATCGCGAAAAGCGTCTTCAACGCGCCCGTAAGCATATTGTCCGCCTTCGCCTTGTCCCCCGGCGTCTTCGCCGCCAGCATTGCCGAACGCGCCTTAGTCACCATCTCAAACGTCTGCCGCTCGTGCTTCGCATACCCCTTCACAGTCTCGACGAGGTTGGGGATGAGGTCGTAACGCCTGCGCAGCTGCACGTCAATCATCGACCACGCGTTGTCAATGCGGTTCCGCAACGTCACGAGGCTGTTGTACGCAAGTATCACGTAAAGCACTACCACCAGTACGACTGCAATCAAGCCAGTAAGCAGAATGTCCATAAGCTACCACCTGAAACAGTTAGCACGAACGGGCATAAAAACGTTGCTAGAGCGGCAAAACTTTCAACCGCAGGCATAAAAAGCCTTGAGGCGACAAATAACTACCGCAAAGTAGTTTCAAAAGTCCGTGAAGTTCGAAGTTCGTGCAGTTCAAAAGTTCGTGAAGTTCGAAGTTCGTGCAGTTCAAAAGTTCGTGAAGTTCAAAAGCTCTTAACGTGGTTTATTGGCAAGCAACTGGCTCTACGCCGCCGCACTCCTCCTCCTGCTAATCTTCCTAGCCGCGGTTGACACGCAAGGCGGCAGCACCGCCGCGGCAGCCTCGCTCGTGGTGAGGATGGTGCTCTTCATGGGCGAACTCGTGGCGCTGGTTTTCATCCTGCTCGCCAACCTCCTGCTTACTGCCATCGCCTACGGCCCCATCGGCCTGTTCGCCCTGGCAGGCCTGCTGTTCATCGCGATAAGCTGGCGGCACACGGAACAATTCATAACCTTCGCACTCCTGTTCCTCATGCTGCTCGTGCTGATGTTCTGAAACCCCGCGACAACCTCGGCAGCCTCCGACGCAAACCCGACGCAAGACGCGTCAACCCGGCGCCGGCCGCAATGAAAAAGCATTATTACCCACCTCCGCACAATAACAAGCTTATGGAACTCGGCATCGCCATACCCCTCGCCGGCATCGCACTCATCGCAATCGCAATACTAATAATAATCAACCTCAAGAAAATCTTCGTCAACACCGCCCTAGGCGTCGCCGCGCTACTCGTGATAAACTCCCTGGGCGCGCCTTACGGCGTCAAGCTCCCCGTCAACCTCGTGACTCTCGCCGCCTCCGCAATACTCGGCCTCGCAGGCGTGGGGTTGCTGATAATACTGCAGTTCCTCGGGATAAACGCATAGAAAATGAACACTGACCGTTGAAACAAATGGCTTGGAAAAACCCGCTTCTGGCGCTCTCGCGCGAGAAGGACGGCATAAAGCGGCTCGCGTGCAAGCAATGCGGCGCCTGCTGCCCGCCAAGCTGCAAAAGCTTCTTCATAAACGCGGGGAAAGCCAACTGCAAGCAACACGCGGCGACTGAAAAGCAAGGCTCTGCAAGACTTTGCGAAAATTCGCCAGAATACCTTTACACGAAAAACTACCCTTCAGAACGAGGCCACTCGCCGGACGGCAAGGCGATACCCAACAGCGCCGGAAGAAACGGAACGCAAGAAAGGGTTTTCAGCTGCAAAGCCTGCCAACGGCTCGCTGACGAGCTTTTCGGCAAGGGCGAGTTCAACCTCGCGCGCGACAGGCGCGTGATAGCAAGCCCAAGCCTACACCTGCCGGTTGAAGCTTTGCTTGCCGCAACGAACGCCACAGAGTTCGAACGGCACAAGCAGAAACTGCGGGAAACGCTGGAAGCGTGCGGCCTGAAAAGCCCCAAAGCAACGGGAGGCTAACGCCGCTCGGCAAGCAAATTAATCTGCTTATGTATATCGCCAATCTTGTGCTTATCGAGGATAGCCACGCGTTTTCCGTGGTGCGCCATAAACTGGCTGGCAGACCTCGGCGCAAACGCAGAGAATAACAGCACGCGCAAGCCCCTGTGCTCTGCAAGCAATTGTTCCGCCAAATCCAGCCCGTCACCAAGAAGCACTGGAACCTTCGCCGCAAGCTGCGCGTAGTAACCCTCAAGAGGCTTGCCCTTATGCTCGCGCGCCTTGTCGAGAAGAATGCGGTGAATGTCACTCAAATCCGGCACTTGCTTCACGACCGCCAGCACGTCGCCAAGATGTTCCTTCCGGCCTTTAGGCGGCTTTACTAGCTCAAGCAACCGCCGCTTGCCATCCACATCCAACTGCCAGTCAACGATGGCAACGTGCGGCTTGTGCTCGGCAGCCAGCTTGAATGCGTCCGCTTGACTGCCGGTAGCGCGAACGTCAAACCCCCTGTCGCGCAGGAACAACGCGGTAGCCTTGCGTATGTACGCGTCGTCTTCAACATAAAGCACGCGCGTCTTCCCGGCAGGTTCAACTCTCGCCATTCAAACACCCCGCGTCATCGCCGCAACCATCTTCTGCAAGCCGCGCGCGAACGGCACCGCCGCCCTCCAGCCCAAGAGCCTCCGCGCCTTCCCCGCATCGTAATGCCTGTCTTCCGAAAGCGTGTGCACATCCTCGAAAGAAAGCTTCGGCCTCAAGCCCACGAGCTTCTTCAACGACTCGACGCGCGCGGCGAGGTAAGCGAAACGCTTCGACAAGGGCTTGGCGGGAAGCTGCTTTCCGAACGCCTTGCAGAAAGCCTCCAGCAACTCCGCCTGCGAAAGCCTCTCCTCGCTCGCAATGATGAACTCTTCCCCCAACGCCCGACGCGAGGAAGCCGCCGTCACCACTGCGTCCGCCGCGTCACTCTCGAAAACAAAACCAAGCCTATTCCCCCCGCCGCCAATCACGCGCAACTTTCCTTGCAACGCCGCGCGCTTGAACCTCTCGAACTGCGGGGCGAAACTAGAGCCGTACAACGCCGCCAGCCGCAAGACGACGAAAGGAACATGCGAACGCCTCACCAGCTCTTCCGCCGCGGCCTTCGACCGGCCGTAATCGTTCACAGGCGTAAACTCGTGCAACTCGTCAATCGGAAGGTACTTGGGAATCCGGTGCACCGACGTAGAGGAAATCAACACGAACCTGCCGACGAACTCGCCGCGACACGCCGCAAGCAAAAGCCGCGTCGTCTCGACATTCGCGCGCCACAAAACCTTTCGCGACGCGCAATAGTCAACGAGCCCCGCCGCGTGCACCACTACGCTACAGCCGCGCACTGCCGCGCGCAACGCCCTCTCGCCCGCATCGCTCGCGTCAGCCAAATCCGCGTGCCGCAACTCCACCCCGCGAGGCAACCCGCGCGGCAGGCAGCCCGGCCGGTCAATTGCAACAACCTTCCAACCCGCCTTGAGAAAAGCTTTCGCAAGCACGCGGCCGAGCTTGCCGCAACCGCCAGTCACCGCAACAACGCGAGCCACCAAGCAAAACACCCCATTCGAAAGCGCCAAGCCTCAACGCGGGCGCTGGTAAGCTTCAACGCGCGGTGCTTTAAATCAATTCGCACACAAATAACTTTACGCAGGGGTTGCCGAGAAACCCCTTCCCAACAAGCAGGAATCGGTTCGGCAGCCTGGTCAAAGGCGACAGCCTCAAGGTCAGCGGCAACCACGCGATTGCCGCAAATAAGCGAGCTGTTCTCCTAGGAGTTCGGGGGTTCAAATCCCTCCCCCTGCACTTTAATGCCGTAGAAAAAAGAGTGACCGCCGAAAAAAGGCGGCTAAACTGCGAAATTAGAGGGTTGCAAGCAACTTAGGCTTTCTTGCAGTTCTTCGCGCGAGGGCCGCGCTCGTTCGTCTCAACTTCGTACTCGACCGCGTCGCCAACCGCGAGAGCCGCGCCGCCTTCGATTGCCGAAGTGTGAACGTAAACGTCCTTACCATCATCGCCGGTTATGAAACCGAAGCCGCGTTCAGAGTTGAACATCTTCACTTTTCCTTTCATAGTCTTTCACCAATTTGCGTATATCTCTCAATAAGTTAGAAAGGAACTGGTTTAACTTACCTTTCGTCAGGCTCGGAAGGTGACTACAAAACCCCCACCGCGTAGTCACCCCGTCCCGAAGAGTTTCTTGAGGGCGCGGTATTCCTTAAGCATAAGTTCGATTGTAGGCCGGACGTCGTGCTTGCGCTCGTACGCTTGCAGCGCGGCGTAGTACTCGCGCCGGTTGTGCAACTCGATGTTTAACGGCGGCAGCCCGTGTTTTAGCAGAATGTTGTTGAGCAAAAGGCGTCCCACGCGGCCGTTGCCGTCTTGGAACGGATGGATGTTCTCGAATTGATTGTGCACTATCGCCGCGAGAACAAGCGGCGAATATCCGTCTTTGTTTTGCCCATACCAATCCACAAGCCGCCTTAGGAGCTTTCGCACTTGCGTCGAGGGCGCGCCACGGTGGATAACGTTGCCGTACGCGTCCGCAACCGCCACTTCCACGCCACGCGCCCTGAACTTGCCGGCGTACGGCTTCGAGTTGAGGAAAACTATGCGATGCAGCTCCAACAGCAAAGGAATTGAAACGTGCTCCCGCGTCTTCCGTAGGTGCGCAATGGCGTTTGCCACGCCGTAAGTCTCTGAAATCTCGGCCTTGGGCTTGTCAGGCCACTTTCCGCGCTCGAGAATGTCCTCGACTTCCTCGCGAAGAATTGTCGAGCCCTCAATGGCATTCGTATCGAATGTGAACGCTTCGGTAAAATTACGCCAGTCCAATTCAGACAAGTGCTTAATGGCAACTTCGCCCCTAGCTTCGAGCGCCTTAAGCTCTTCAAGCTCGGCTGCCGAAAGAACGGTCTCGAACGGGTCGCTGATGGCAACGCTTGCGTCAATGCGGTGCTGCAACCTTCCTTCCGCCTTACGCCTATTCTCCACAACCACGTCGGGCGAAAGGTTTGCGCCAAGATAAACCCTGAGCTTAACAACCTTCCCACGCTTCCGGTAGGCGTGCGCCAAGTAAAACTTTCGGCCAGCGCCAACTTTGCGTATTTCAACGTGCATAAAAATGATGGGTGACTACGAGTATTTAAACGGGTGGTTTAGGTGACTACTCCCAAGCGCCATGGATTTTGTTTGCCAGGAAAGTATGCGCACAAAGAAAGCATTAATACCAACATTAACGTCAAGTAGAAAGATGGCCATCGTCGTAACCGGCTTCAAGCCGCACAATGGCGGGCTTAAGGCAGTCGTGCGCACGGACAGGATTACACGCCTCGAGTCAAGAAAAATTCTTGCGGCGATAGCGCGCCGTATGAGGCGCGACCCGTACTTTTTCAGCAGCCTCCGAACGTTTGGCGGTCGTGCTAGGCTGCGGCAAGTGCAAGCCTGCGGAAAGACGCTTATAATCAAGGACTGCCGGGAAAAAATGCGCATTCCGTGGGGAAACCACGGGGCGTACTTTCGCGGGCACCGGCAGTTCCACGCGGCCTACCGCCACGACCTCGCCCGAGGGTTGTTCTCACCGAAAAAATACGAGCTGGCGGAAATCCCGGCGTTGGGCGTGATAGCCGCCACGCAAAACGTCGGGGGAGGAGACGCCTGCGAACGAAACTTTCTGGTAATGCACCCGGCAGAAAAAATAGTCGCCATGGGCGTTACTACCTGCTTTTCTAACCACCTTGGCTTGGCCGCCGCCCGCGACGAGCTGAGAGAGCACGCGGAACAAGTGGCAAAACGCCATAATGTAAGGTGCCCGCAAATAGCAACAGACGTCCTCCCGCTAGCAGGCGTAACCGACGTCAAAAGCAGGCTGACGAAATGGGTGCTCGCGTTCCCCCACGACGACTAGCCACGAGCCGAACTCCGCCGAAAGCCGCAACTCACGAAAGTAGGCTCAACCCCACGACGGCGCGGAGGCGCGCCCGCCCGAACGGTTTATTACCCCCCTTGCAGCAAATACTGCCGAGGGGATGCTCGTGGAAAAGCTGCTCAAGTGGATTACTGAAACCGAGAACGTCTACTTCGCCAGCCACGCCGGCGCAGTGCTCGTGCTGGCCATCGCGAGCGAAGCCCTCGCGCCAATATGGACGACAGTCACCTACCCAATAATACTCGTCCTCGCCGCCGCGAGCTTCCTGTGGAACTACCCCGTCAAGCAAATAAAGGCGCACGGCCTCTTCTCCGAACAGCTGATAGAAACGCGCCTCTTGTGGCTCGTCCTCCTCGGCATAATCTTCGAGTACGTCGCCCGCGGAGTCGTCACGGAAAACGTGTTGAACGCGGGAATGGCAATAATCGCCCTCGCCGCGAGCCTCGCGATAATCATCATCGCCCGCAGCAGGCTGAAAGACAAGCTAGTTGAAGCGCGAGGCTTCAAGTAAACTACCCTGTAACAAAAATGATTGCAGGCGGTTCGCAATGGGGAACCAAGGTTCACATGCATACGCCGACGCGATACTAGGCGACCCGCGGCGGTTCAAGCGGCTCAACGTACTGTACCGCATACGAAATAATTCGCCGCAAGACACGAGACGCCTTTTTTTCAGCAAACTGCTGCCACACTTGGCCAAAGGCGCCGCACTGGCCGGAGTTGTGGCCGCGGTTGACAAGCTGCGCTCGCGCGGCAGGCCGATGACTCGCAGGCAATTCTTTATACGGGCGCTGGCATCAACCGCACTGATAGGCGCCAGCCGGTACGCCGACATAGCGAGCACGTGCAAATTTTTAGGCACGACCCAACGGATGACCGCACAAATACGCACGCTTAAAGAATTCAAGCGCCTGCCTCCCGACGTCCAAAAACAACTGTTGCCCGACACGGAACAGTTTGAAATAAACCAACGCCAGCGAAAAGCCGCAATACGCGCGATGACCGAAGGTGACGCCCACAGCATAGCCAAAGAAACGCTTTGCGCAGCCGCGTTAACGCAAGTTACCGCCGCCTTGCTGAAACAACCGCAACTGGGGCTTCAGCTGGCAGTATTCCATAGTGCAACGGGCGCGTCGGTAGCCCAAAGAAACCTTGAACTCGCCAACATCAGATACCCGGCGTTACTAGACCCTAGAAAGGTAGCTAAAGAACTCGCCGACCTTCACGCGCTGGTAAACAAACGCTAGCCTGCATCGCCTCAAACGAGAAGAAAACTAGATCGGCAGCAAGCCCAGCCGCACGAACTCAACCGCCATCGCCAACAACAGCAAGCCCATCACGCGCGAGAAAACCTCGACAACGCTAGGCCCCACCGCACGGTTTATGGCGCTCGCCTGCCGCAACAACGCCCACGAGGCCGCCAGCGCGGCAAGCAACGCTGCCAACGTTATGAACACGCCGTGCTGCTCGGCGAGGAGAATCATCACCGTCAACAACCCCGGACCCGTGAGGATGGGAGTGCCGATCAACACCGCCACGCCGTCCTTACCCGCGTTAGCCGCGCGCTTGCTTATCGAAAAGCTGAACACCATCTCCAAGCCCAACAAGCCCAGCACGATGCCGCCAGCCACGCGGAAAGACTCGAACGATATGCCGAGCGCGCCCATCACTAACGGCCCGGCGAACAAGAAGAACACTGCAAGAAAACCAGCCACCTCGATGGCCTTGTCTGCCGACGCGCGCCGCTCGGCGTCTGAAAACTTGCGCGTCAACGACAAGAACGGCCCCAAGCTCAAGAAAGGATCCATTATCGCCAAGAGCGCCACGCTCGAGTACAACAACGCTGAAAGCCAGTCCATAAAACGAGTACGCAACCGGCCTTTAAAGCACTAGCGCCCCGCGCGGCTTGAGCCACTTGACATTCAGAAAATGCGTGGAACAAGAAAAGCAAGGGTCGTAAGCCCGAATGAGCTTCTCCAACTCGAGAACTATCCTCCCGCGCGGCAGTTTTAGCAAGCCGGGCACGAACGCCGCAACGTCATCCTGCATATTCCGCAAGTTCTGCGCAGTCGGCGTAACGATGTTAGCGAACGCGATTTCA
>JBBSWX010000079.1:0-8098 GCA_038046065.1 Microcaldota archaeon
TTCTAGCCGAGTCTTGCAAGCTGCGCGCCGAGTTCGCCGAGTTTGAGGAAGGCCGCCAGAATGCGTCTGTGCTTGCGTCGCGCGCCGTGCAGTTGCGAGAGAAGATGGCGTTGGCTGGGCCGTTGGCTGCAGCGGGCTTGCGGGGCGGGGTTTTGGGCGCGACTGGGCTCGTGGAATTCCGTTATTTCGAGTTGAAGGGAGGTAAGAGCGAGTTTGGGAAGGCAGTTGCGGGGTTGCCGTGCGAACTGCTTTTCTCGGGCAACTTCGTGCTCGCGGGGATAGGCCGCAAGCGCGCCGCCGAGTTTTTGCAGCGGGCGTCGCCTTTCTGCCGCGAGTTGCCGCTGCCGCAAGCTGAAGGTACTTTCGCCAGTCAGGTTGCGGCGTGGGGGAGGGAGCTTGATGCTGTTGCGGTGGAGACGGCGGTTTTGGAGAAGCGTGCCGAGGCGTTGGGCAAGTCGCTTTCGGGAGTAGTGCCGCGCGTGCGTTGCCATCTGGAGGAGCACGCGAAGAAGGCGAGCTTGCCGAACAAGTTTGGCAGGACTGCGTTGCTTGAGGTTGTGGAAGGCTGGGTGCCTAGCCGCAGGTTTTCGGAGTTGAAGTCTTCGCTTTCGCGCGTGGTGGGGGCGAGGGTTCTAGTGGAAGCGGCTGCTGCCGAGGGGGAGCCGCCAACGTTGTTGAACAACCCGCCGTTGATTCGCAGGTTTGAGTTCATGGTGCGGTTCTTTTCGCTGCCTTCGTCGCGCGAGTACGACCCGACGTTGTTCATCGCCATTTCTTTTCCCGTGATTTTCGGCATGATTCTGGGGGACATTGGTTACGGTTTGTTGGCCGTGTTGTTGTCCGTGTTGCTCTACCGGGGCGGCAAGGGTTTCGTGCGCAACTTGGCGGGAATGATGTTTATCAGCGCGGTGATGACCGTCGTGTGGGGCGTGGTGTTCGGAGAGTTTTTCGGGAGCGAAGAGATGCTTGGCATCAAGCTGCACCCTATCATCGAGCGCGGCGGCGAGGGAATAACGCTGCTGATGGCGGCGGCGTTGGTGGTGGGAGTGATTCACTTGGCGTTGGGGCTGCTCATCGGTTTTGTGACGAACGTGGTGCACAAGCATTACGGCCACGCGGCTGCGAAGGTTTGTTGGTTGTTGATAGAGGCGGGCTTGTTGTTGTTCGGCATTTCGTTGTTCGCGCCGTTTATTTTCGGCGATGCGATGGTTGCCGCGGGCTTAATCGCGTTGGGCGTGGTTGGGTTGTTCAAGCTTGAGGGCTTGCCGGCGGTGACGGAAGTGCCGGGCTTGCTTTCCAACATGTTGTCTTACTTGCGTATAATGGCGTTGGGGTTGAGCGGCGTGATTCTCTCGCGCGTGGTGAACACCGTGCCGGTGGGCTCGTCGTTCGACTCGCTCGTCGCCGCGGCGTCTTCAGGCAACGTGCTGGGCGCGGCGGTGGGAGTGCTGCCCTTCCTGGCTTTCACCGCGATTTTCGTGTTGGGGCACGCGGTGGCGTTGGGGCTGGGGTTGTTTGAGAGCGGCATCCAGTCGTTGAGGTTGCATTACGTAGAGTTTTTTTCGAAGTTCTATCACGGCGGTGGCGCGGCGTTCGTGCCTTTGCGTGATAAGTCTAATGGGCTATAAATAAGTCTAATGGACTATAAGCTAGAGGTGCATGGAAAAATGGTGGAAGGACTTGGAACGGGTTTGGTCGCGATTGGCGCGTCCATTGCCATAGCGGCAGGCGCTATCGCAACTGCGATGGCGCAGTCGGCAATAGGCTCTGCGGGCATGGGTTTGATTGCAGAGAAGGACGGCAAGGAAGGGCAAGTGCTGTTGTTCATGGCACTGCCTGAAACGATGGTCATCCTAGGCTTCGTCGTGGCGTTCTTGATACTCAACAGCGCTGGTTAAGCGCATTCCGCGTGTTTGCGATGGGACTTGAAGAGCTTGAGAAAGCCATACGGCAGGAAGCCTGCGAGCGCGAGCGGGAGCTGCTCGGGAAGGCGCGCCTCCAAGCGGCGGAGGTTGTGAAGCAGGCCGAGCTGCAGGGCGAGGCTGAAGCCGGGAGGATTCTGGCCGAGGCGGGCGCGCTGGCGGGGGAAGAGGCGAGGAAAGTTTCTTCGGCGAGGTTGCGGGCGCGCAAGATTGTTGCCGCTGCGCGAGAGAAGTGCGTGCAAGCCGCGATTTCCGGTTTGATGCAAAGTTTGTTGAAAGACGCGGCTGCAAAGTCTGGTGAGAGCCGCAAGCGTTACGAGAAGCTGTTGGCTCAATTGGCTAAGCGTGCTGCCGCCGAGATTGGTGGCGGGGCGGAGTTGCATTGCCGCGCGCAGGACGTGCCGATTGTCGGCAAGTTCGGCAGGGCGGTGGGCGGCGCGAAGCTTCCGGGCGTTACGGCGTTCTCGCAAGGAGGGTTGGTGAAGGCCGAGTACACGTTCGCCGCGTTGATAGAACAACGGCAGGACGTGCTTAAGCAGAAGGCGTTCAAGATGTTTTTCGGCGGCGCGCGTGCGGCAGCGGCAGCGCCCTGCAAGGCGGCGCCGGAGGGCGCGAAGGTTAAGCTTGTGAAAGTTAAGGTTGCGCGGGTTACGGCGAAGCCTCGCCGCAGGGGTGGGAAGCGCTGATGGATTTGGCGTACGCGTATGCGAATGCGCGCGTGAAGGCGATGACGAGCAAGCTTCTCGACCGCGACGCGATGCGCGAGTTGTTGGACGTGAAGAGCCTGCCGGAGTTTATAGAGCTTCTTGAGGAGGGGCCGTACAAGCCCGCGTTCGTGGCGGCGTCGACGCGGTACTCGGGCAGCGAGTTGGTGAAGCGCGCGCTTGACGATGACTTGGCGGTTGCCGCGGGCAAGGTTTACCGCATTGCGCCGTTGAAGGCCAAGCGGATGGTCGCTAGGTTGTTGAAAGACTGGGAAGTGAACAACGTCAAGAAGATAATTGCGTTGCGCGCGTTAGGCAGGGGCGTTTCGCTGCAAGATTTGTTGGTCGTGGGTGACGGCAGGCTTGTGGAGAAGCTAGTTGCGCAGCAGGATTTGGACGGCGTGTTGCGTTCGCTTATGCTTACTGAATATTCGGGCGCGTTGGGCGGGGCGTTGCCGCACTTCCGAAAGTCTGGCGATTACCGCGGCCTTCTGGGGGCGTTGGATGCTTACAACTGCAACGCGCTGGCAGCTGCCGCCGTTGAGGAGAGCGACCCGCAGCTCAAGCGTTTTCTCGAGCGGAGGATTAGCATCATCAACGCGGTTACCGCGCTGCGTTTGCGCAAGAGCGGCGTTACGGCAGGCAAGACGCGGCCGTTCATCATTCCCGCGCCGGGCCAATCGTTTTGCGAGAAGATGATTGTTGCGAAGGGTTTGAAGGAGGCCGCTGCGATTGCGAGCGAGCGGCTTGGAATTCCGTTGCCGGAGGAAGTCGTGCGCCACGCGGCCGAGTCGGGCGAGCTGGCGCAGGTGGAGGAAGTGTTCCAAAACCAGTTGCTGCGCGAGGCGCGCAAGACGCTGAGGCGCAGCGTGCTCTCGCCGGGCGTGCTGGCGGGGTACATGTACCTCAAGCACGAGGAAGTGCACTCGCTGCGCATGATTGCGTACGCGACGCAGTTTGAAGTAAAGCAGGACATTCGCGATTCGATATTGTCGAGGCTTAATTGAAAGGGTTTTCAGGAAATGCAAGAAAAGTTTTCGGGAAGGTAAGTAGGTTTTGCGATATGGCCGTTGAAGAGCGCAAGGACAGGATAATCGTCGTCGGGGATGCAGACACCGCGTCGGGCTTCAGGCTTGCGGGCGTGGGGGATGCGCGAGTGGCTGGCGATGATGCTGAAGCAATAGTGCTGGCGGCGCTTGCAGCGCGGGACGCGGGCATCATCATCGTGTCGGAAGAGGTTGCCGCGCGGTTGTCTCCCAAGGCGAGGCGGTTGTTGGCCGAGTCGACGAAGCCCGTCGTCGTGTCCGTGCCCAGCCGCAGCGTCTCAACATCGTCATCCACATCCCTTCAAGAGTTGGTGAAGCGCGCGATTGGCATAGATTTGAAGTGAATGGGCGAGTGGTTGCAGCTGCGTATTCGAGTTGCATAGCGCCGTTTGAAAGATAATGTCGTTGGAAAACTGCCGTTGGAAAACAGTGCCGTTTGAAAAAGTTGTTGGGAGTTGGTTTGCAAATGGGTGTTCTCTCAAAGATTTCGGGTCCCGTCATACAGGCGGAGGGAATGCAGGGCTCGAAGATCAACGAGCTCGTGAAAGTCGGGGAGCTGCAGCTTTCCGGCGAGATAATAGCGTTGAAGCGCGACCGCGCGTCCATTCAAGTGTACGAGGACACGAGCGGCTTGAAGCCCGGCGAGAAGGTGGACGGCACGGGCGCGCCCCTTTCCGTGGAGTTGGGGCCGGGTTTGCTGGGCGGAGTGTTTGACGGCATCCAGCGGCCGTTGGATAAGATTAAGGCCGAGTCCGGCAATTTCATTGCGCGCGGAATTTCCGTGGTGCCGCTCGACCGGCGCAAGAAGTGGGACTTCCAGCCGGCCGTGAAGAAGGGCGATGTTGTGCAGCAGGGCGACGTGTTGGGCACGGTGAAAGAGTTCAGCATCGAGCACCGCATTCTCGCACCGAAAGGCGTGAAGGGCAAGGTGGAGGAAATTCACGCGGGCAAGTTTACTGTTACTGACACCGTTGCGAGGGTGGGCGGCAGCGCGGTTGCAATGCTGCAAAAGTGGCCGGTGCGGTCGCCGCGCGAGTACAAGGAAAAGAAGCATTTCGAGATGCCGCTCGTGACCGGCAAGCGCATTGTCGACACGTTCTTTCCCATCGCGAAGGGAGGCACTGCGGCGATTCCAGGGCCTTTCGGGAGTGGAAAGTGCGTGAGCGGCGAAACGCCAGTCTTGTTGCAAGACGGTTCGACTAGACCAATCCGCGAAATCTTCGAGGAAGCGGAGCGTAACGGCCGCGTCGTTGAAGAGACGCGCAGGGACAAGTTGGTCGAGTCCAATGCGCCAATTAGGTTGTGGTCGCATGTAAATGGGCGTATTATCACTTCCCAGACGCGTTTTGTTTATCGTGACAAAAGCGATTCGATTCTGAGGATACGCACTTCTAGTGGAAGGGCTGCCGAGGTTACTCCAATTCATAAACTGTTTGTGCAAGAAAACAGCATCTTTACCGAGTGCGAGGCAACGAAACTTCAGGTAGGCGCGCGAATAGCTTGCGTTAACCTGGTCGAGAATGCGTGTGCGGCTTCGGGCGTTGTTTGTCGACAGGTGGCCATTTCTCTTGTTTTAGATAAGATTGTTTCAATTGAAGAGCTTCCGGGGCCGCACGACGTTTTCGATTTTGTGCTGCCCGGCATTGAAAACTTTGTGGGCGGTTGGGGCGGCGTAGTGCTGCACAACACGGTCAACCAAACGGATTTGGCTAAGTACGCCGATGCCGACATCGTCGTGTACGTCGGCTGCGGCGAGCGGGGTAACGAGATGACTGAAGTGCTCGCCACGTTCCCGAAGCTCGTCGACCCGCGCAACAACCGGCCGTTGATGGAGCGGACGGTGTTGATTGCGAACACGTCGAACATGCCGGTGGCGGCGCGAGAGGCGAGCATCTACACGGGCATTACGATTGCCGAGTATTACCGCGACATGGGTTACGACGTTGCGCTCATGGCCGACAGCACGTCGCGTTGGGCGGAGGCCATGCGCGAGATTTCAGGCCGCATGGAAGAGATGCCTGGCGAGGAGGGGTACCCGGCGTACTTGGGGAAGAAGCTCGCAGAGTTTTACGAGCGCGCCGGCCGCGTGTGGTGCTTGTGCAAAGGCAAGCGCGACGGCAGCGTGTCGGTGGTTGGTGCGGTCTCGCCGCCGGGCGGCGACTTGTCCGAGCCGGTTTCGCAGGCGACGTTGCGCGTGACGAAAGTGTTTTGGGCGTTGGACGCGAACCTCTCGCGCCGCAGGCATTATCCTGCCATCAACTGGCTGCGCAGTTATTCCCTCTACGGGGGCGAGTTGCGCGAGTGGTACGCTGCGAACGTGTCGCCCGATTTTTACGACTTGCGCGCGAAGGCAATGTCGTTGTTGCAGAAGGAGGCGGAGTTGCAGAACATCGTGCAGCTCATCGGGCCGGACGCGCTGCCGGACAAGGAGCGGCTGGTGCTTGAGGCGACGAAGATGATTCGCGAAGATTTCTTGCAGCAGAACAGTTACGACGAGGTGGACGTCTTTTCGCCGCCGAAGAAACAGTTTTTGATGCTCAAGACGATACTCCATTTTTACGCCAAGGCCGAGGCTGCGCTTGCAACTGAAACCCCGTTGGCGAAGATATTGGAGTGCGAGGCTGCGGCCGAGATTGCGAAGCTCAAGCGCGTGCCTGCCGGTGAAGTGGAGGAGAAGTGCAAGCAGGTTATGCACGCGATTGACAAGGCGTTTGGAAAATGATGGCGTTTGGAAAGTGAGGGATGCAACATGGTTAAGGAATTTCAGACGGTCCGCGAGATAGCCGGGCCAATTCTCTTCGTGGAAGGCGTGCAGGACGCGGCCTACAACGAGCTGGTCATAATCATCGCGCCGGACGGCAGCAAGTACAAGGGCCAAGTGCTGGAGAGCAGCCGCGGCTTGGCCGCCGTGCAGATATTCGGTTCGACAACCGGGCTTGACACGAAGACTACGAGCGTGAGGTTTTCGGGCGAGACGCTGCGCATGCCCGTGTCGGACGATATGCTTGGCCGCGTGTTCAACGGCGCGGGAGACCCTATCGACAAGGGCGCGCCCGTGATTGCGGACGACCAGCTTGACGTTAACGGCAGTGCCATCAACCCCGTTGCCCGCGCAGAGCCTCACGACTTCATCCAGACGGGCGTTTCCACGATTGACGTTACGAACACTCTCGTGCGCGGCCAGAAGCTCCCAATCTTTTCCGGCAGCGGCCTTCCGCACAACGAGCTGGCCGTGCAGATAGCCCGGCAGGCGACGGTCGTCGGTGGCGGTAGCACGGGCGGCAAGCACGAGGGCAAGGAAGATTTCGTGGTGGTGTTCGCCGCGATGGGCATCACGCACGCCGAAGCGAGCTTTTTCATGCAAGATTTCGAGAAGACTGGCGCGCTAGAGCGCGCGGTGTTGTTCCTCAACTTGGCGAACGACCCTTCCATCGAGCGCCTCATTACGCCGCGCTTGGCGTTGACAGCGGCGGAGTACTTGGCGTTCGAGAAGGATATGCAAGTGCTCGTGATTCTCACGGACATGACTAACTATGCGGATTCCTTGCGCGAGATTGCGGCTGCGCGGCAGGAAGTGCCCGGCCGCCGTGGGTATCCGGGTTACATGTACACTGATTTGGCGAGTTTGTACGAGCGTGCAGGCACGATTCACGGCAAGAAAGGCACGGTCACGCAGCTGCCCATCTTGAGCATGCCTGACGATGACATTACGCACCCCATCCCCGACTTGACTGGTTACATTACCGAGGGGCAGATAGTGCTTTCGCGCGAGTTGCACCGCAAAGGCGTTTATCCCCCCGTTGACGTTCTCCCGTCGCTCTCGCGCTTGATGAACTTGGGGATAGGCTCGGCGCGCACGCGCGAAGACCACTCGGGCGTGTCCTCGCAGCTTTACGCCTCTTACGCCGAGGGTCGCGACTTGCGCAACCTCGTGGCCGTCGTGGGCGAAGAGGCGTTGGCGGAGCGGGACAAAAAGTTTTTGACGTTCGCTAACGTTTTCGAGGAAAAGTTCGTGCGGCAAGGCAAGTACGAAAACCGCACTATCGAACAGTCGCTTGAGCTCGGCTGGGAGTTGCTTTCAGGCATTCCCGAGCCGGAGTTGAAGCGCGTGAAGCCCGAGCACCTCGAGAAGTACGGGAGGAAGTTTCGGAAATGAAGCGCACGAGTCCCCTCCGAGGTTTGACGGTGAGGTTGTTGACACGCAAGGACGACGTGAACGGCCTAGTTGCGTTGGGGGAACGCTGCGGGAGCAGGGACTGTTTTTTTGAAGTTATCGCCAAGAATTGCGCGCGTCACCTTGAAGGCGACCCGGAATGGAAGGCTTTCGCCGCGCTGCACGATGGGCGCCTTGTTGGGGTGGCCACGTTGAACCTGCCGTCCCACGACGCGAGCAAGGCAGTTCTGGGGCAGGTGTTCGTGCATCCGG
>JBBSWX010000080.1:0-14832 GCA_038046065.1 Microcaldota archaeon
CGGAATTCCACAAGCTCCGTCGCGCGCAAAACCCCGCCCTGCAAGCCCGCACGCGCCAACGGCCCGGCCAACGCCATCTTCTCTCGCAACTGCACGGCGCGCGACGCAAGCGCAGCAACAGCCTGGCGGCACTCTTCAAACTCGGCGAACTCGGCGCGCAGCTTTGAAGACTCGGCGAGAAGCTTTTCCAACGGCTCCAACCGCGCAACGTCAACCCCTGCCTGCAAACCCAACGTCTTCTCTATCGCCCGCAACGAAATCAAGTTCTCGGAAACCGCCTCGAACTCGGGGAAAGGCACGCCCGGCGAACCGACCTTCGAACGACTGACGTGAATCCAACCAAAATCGTAAAGCGCATCAACAACCTTCTGCGCATCGGCCTGCATGCAAACCACTCGCGCCCGCTCCATTCGCTCTAGCTTCAAGACCATTACGGCAACCCTATCAACGCGCCGGCTAAAACAACAGCGGCAACAACTTTTGCGAAACCCCCGCGACCTTCCCGCGGCAACCTTTCTCCAACGCGTCCGCCTCGCGTTCCGCCTGCGCGATTATCTTCGAACACTCCACTTGAGCGCCAGCCTCGGCCTTCCGCAACAACTCGGCCTTGCGAGCCGCGGCCCGCTGCCGGTGCGACTCGACAACCTTCACCGCCTCGAGCCTCGCGTCCGCCAAAACTTTCTCGGCCTTCACGCCGGCATCGGCAACAACCTTGCCCGCCTCGGCCTCGGCGCCAGCCAAAGCTGCAACGCCATCCTCGAAACCCTTCACACCAGCCTCGACCTTCGCACCAGCCTCGTGCGACTCCAAACCGCTATGCTTGTGCAAACGCCATCCCCCCTCCCCTACCAAGCGCCTCCAATGAACAGCCGGAAAACGCTACAAAAATTATTATGCCCCCAAACCAATATTTATTCCCTTCGGAAAAAAACCGCTGAAAAAAGCCCTGCAACAAGCCAATCCACCCCACTCCGGCAAGCCCTCGCACGCCAAACACTGCCTAAAACCACCAGTTCCACCCCTACCCCAAGCCACCCTTCCCGCCGGAAAAAACGCTTCAAGCCCCCCTCCCATCCAAAAGAAAGCCTCCCAGCCCAACTGCAGGCGGCAGCGCGGCGCGAGAACGCTGCGAACGCCGATAAACGACTGCTCCGCCCGCCGTTGCCCCGAGAAACCGACAGAACCGGAATCACCCGCCCAGCTCCCTAACCGTCCAAGCCAAGTTAAAAGCTTTCTGAAGAATATATAACTACGGTTTTCCTAGGGCAGCATAGCCTTTAATCAGAGAACCTAACAGCATATTGTTGATCAGGATGCAAGGATCGCAAATAAACCTTTCAGAATTCAAGATTCTAGCTCCGAGCGACGAGCAGGTGGTGCTAAATGCTATTCAAGGCCATATTGCCGCCTACCTTCAAGACAAACAGCCAAACCTAGCAGTACATACGATCCTCATTAACAAAATAGCATATTACTCGGCGATAGAGCTTAATCTAGAACTGACGCGAGGATGGTACTTGTATGGCCCATGCATCGACTCTTATCTCGAGCGGGAAAAAACGTTTTTCGACTTGCGCGTGGCGGCACCAGTTCATAGGCGCCAGAACCCGGTAGTTATAGAAGAATGCGAAAAGAACATTGCACAATACGCAAAAACCCGCGAGGAAAACGATTTCTACGCATACCTAAGCTATATTTATCGAAAACGCTCCGAATACCCGCAACTAGCAGAAATGTACGTGGCGAAAAACGACTTGTTTCGGGCACTAAGTAAACTCTACTCCAAAAAGGAAGTAAAAGAAAACGAAATTGTCAGGAACTTCGACGCATTCAACCGCGCCCTGCTTTCCAACGATTACCAAGATTTCATCAGCATCAATGAAGTGGATGCGGACGCAATGTTAGACTACTCGTTCCTGTTGATGGAACGCGCAATAGACGCTCTAGAAAACGAGGAAGCACGCAGGGCTTTTCACGAACCTGCAGAAGAATTCAACAATAGTGCGTTCAAGGCACTAAGCGACAAGCATTACGCGGCCACCGTAAAGTCCTTCTCAGAAGAGATTGCGAAAGATCGCAGAAACTCGTTCCGGAAAGCCTACGCGAACTACTACCACTTGGCAAGGCAACGCAGCGACTCACTGAAGATGGAGCTTGTAAAACCAATGGTGATGGAACTTGGCGGACGCGCTTAAGAAAATTACCTTTCTTGATACATCCGTGCTCCTAGAAGCTACTTACGAACACGCGCGGTACTACCCCGCCGCAACCACTATTACAAAACAGCCGTTCAAAAGTTCGCAAATCGTCAGGGAAGAGCTGGAAAACCTCCGACAACGCCGCTTCAGCCTCTACAAGCGCCTTATCGCGTTCGTCACCAACCGAACCGAACCAGCTTTAAACGAACTCGTCGAAGACATTGGCCATCTCTCTGAAAACGAAAACGACAGAAAGCACATAGAACACATCCTCTCAGACGCGTACCACGCGGCTAACGAAAGCCACGAAATTGACAAACTACCCCTGACTGCACGCGTCCTCAGAGCAGTAAGCAAAATTCGACGAAAAATTGATGCCCTGCTATCCTACCTCGATCAACACCTGACGCTGGTAATGATTTCCACTCGTATCGACTCGCGAATAATGAACCCCCTAAGAACGCTCATATCCAACCTAGGAGACCTGCGAATTCTTTCCAACGCCATATCCCACAGCGCCTTTGAAGGAGTTTTCACGAACTTCATCACCAACGATTACGGCGACTTCCTAGAAAACAAGGCGCGCATCAAATCCGCCCTGCCAGACTACCAAAAATATTTTGAAATACGCGCCTTGGCTGAAACAGCGGCGGCGTAAATATTAAGGACTGCTTGAGCAAAAACCACCTATGGAACGTTAAGCACCACGTTTGAATCAAATTCGCTACTCACCAAGATAATTCCAACCGGCCTAGCTGAGGGAGTTGAAGAAACACTAATGCCGCCTCGCGCCCAACCCCGCGTAGAAATCGTGCACGTCACCAGCCTCGCCGGCACGTTCACCCCTGAAAAAAAGGTGTTGGATGGGTTTGTCGGCGGCAATGCCGTCGTCGCAATTGTTGCGCACGAAAAAACGCCCGGCGCGCACGCAGGCTGCGGCGCGCTCGACAGCCTTACTTCCTCCAAACCCGCTGCGCTCGCCGAAAACCTCTGCCACGTTTGGCACGGCCTCGCAGAGCACGGCGTCAACCCTGAAAAATACTTCGGCATAACGCTCGAAAAGCTTGGGAAAATTGTTAAAGGCGTTCAGCTTGAAACGCACGCCCACGAACGCGCGCCCAACCTGTTCGCAATAGCAACTGCAACCCTCCCTACCGTGGCGTTCGTTCACGCGCACGAGGACGGCGTGCTGCAAGTGCGCGGCAAGCACGGCCTTGAAGAACTCGACTTGGAACGGCCGATTAAAGTTATTGCATGCGTGTGCGCAGACGCGAGGAGCGACGCGCGCACCGCAGTTAAGGGCGTGGAAGCGCTGTTGAATGACGAGCGAACCACGCACGTCGCACTTCCCGAAGAGTTGATTGCGTTAAACCCCGCCACGCAACAACCTGAAGAAATTGTTTTTCACGCGCCAGACATCGCGCCGGACAAGAAGCGCGGCGGCGCTTTCGGCGTAAGCTGCCCCGAGTGGGGAGTGCTGCAAAAACTCTCGGCGGCTTACGCAATATCGCACTTCGGCCCGCACTCACACGGCCCGAAATCGCTGAAGAACGTGCGGTTTGAAGGCCAGCTTCCCGACAATGTTGAACAACAAATTCGCCTCGCGCTCGCAAAAATCAAGGGAATTGCTTTCGAAAGATAACTCGCGCTCGAGATAACGCACGCTTGGCTGAACGCCGTAATGCCACTGTCACGCGGCGGGCTGCCTGCGACTCAAGCTTAAATACTCATTGCGAGATAATTGTTTTCGCCCGCGCGAACGGGCGTAACGGGGGTTTCACAATGGGATTGCTGCAAGCGACAACTATTCTCTCGATGGCCGTAGGCGCGCTGATACTGATTTACGCCGGCGTGGTGGTGCGTTCGATACTCCGACTGCCGCAAGGCGGCAAGAAGGCCGAGGAAGTTGCCGACGCGATAAGGCAGGGGGCTAACGCGTACTTAATCCGCCAGTCTAAAACCCTCGCGCCGTTCGTGATAGTCCTCGCGGTGCTCATCGGCCTGTTCACCGGCGCGGCCACCGGCGTGGCGTTCGTCGCCGGCGTGGTGTGCAGCGCGCTCGCAGGCTTCTTCGGAATGCTCGTCTCCGTGAGGTCAAACAGCCGCACGGCGAAAGCCGCGGAGGAAGGACTGGCGCAAGCCCTCGGCGTGGCTGTAAAGGGCGGCAGCGTTACTGGCCTCGCGCTCGTCGGGCTGGGATTGCTAGGCATAGGCGCGATATACTACCTCACCAGTTCGGTCGCCGTGCTTGTGGGCTTTGGTTTCGGCGCGTCACTCATCTCGCTATTCGCGCGCGTCGGCGGGGGCATTTACACGAAAGCCGCCGATGTGGGGGCAGACCTCGTTGGAAAAATCGAGAAAGGCATTCCCGAGGATGACCCGCGCAACCCTGCAGTCATCGCCGACAACGTGGGCGACAACGTGGGCGACTGCGCGGGAATGGCCGCCGACTTGTTCGAAAGTTACGTCGTCACGATAATCGCGGCAATGCTCCTCGGCGCGGCCATGGGCCCGCAGTTCGTCACCCTCCCCCTGCTCGTCGGCATAATAGGCGCAATTGCCAGCGTGCTAGGCTTGTACGCAATCAGGCTGGGCAAGAGCCATAACATCATGAACGCACTTTACAAAGGCGTTGCCGCCACGTGCATCATCGCCGCAGTGGGATTCTCGCTCATCTCGTTCGACGCTTACGTCACCGCCGCCCTGCTCGTCGGCGTGGTGGCCACGGGGTTAATGTTCAAGATAACCGAGTATTACACGTCTAAAGAATTCCCGCCAGTCAAAGAAGTTGCCAAGGCAGCACAAACCGGCGCCGGCACCAACCTCATTGCGGGCCTCGCAGTTGGAATGCAGTCAACCGCCCTGCCGGTGCTCGTGATAATCGGCGCGATAATCGCCTCTTTCGCCGCCGCCTCGGCAGCAGGCATTCCCGGCGTGTACGGCATCGCCATCGCCGCGGTTGCAATGCTCTCACTCACCGGCATCGTCATCACGCTCGACGCCTACGGCCCCATTACCGACAACGCGGGCGGCATCGCCGAAATGAGCGGCGCGCCCTCGCGCGTGCGCAAAATTACCGACGAGCTGGACTCGGTGGGCAACACTACGAAAGCAACTACGAAAGGCTTCGCCATTGCCGGCGCCGCGCTGGGCGCACTGGCTCTCTTCGCGGCCTTCGCCGAAGAAACCGGCTTGCAAACCATAAACATCCTCGACCCTCGCGTCACCGTCGGCCTGTTCATCGGCGGCCTCCTGCCATTCCTCTTCTCTTCCTTCCTAATGAAAGCGGTTGGCAAAGCCGCGTTCGACATCGTCGAGGAAGTGCGCCGCCAGTTCCGCACGAACAAAGGCATCATGAGCGGCAAGACGAAACCCGACTACGCGCGCGTAGTTGACATCTCGACGCAAGCGGCGCTCAAGGAACTGCTCGTGCCAGGCGCGCTGGCGGTACTCTCCCCCCTCGCAGTGGGGCTGCTGCTCGGGCCTGCCGCACTAGGCGGCTTGCTTGCCGGCGCGATAGTAAGCGGCTTCCTGCTCGCGTTGTTCATGTCAACAAGCGGCGCGGCGTGGGACAACGCCAAGAAGTACGTGGAGGACGGCAACTTTGGCGGCAAGGGCAGCGACACGCACAAAGCGGCCGTCGTTGGCGACACGGTGGGCGACCCGTTCAAAGACACTGCCGGCCCGAGCCTCAACGCGCTCATCAAAGTGCTCAACACCGTGAGCCTCGTGTTCGCCGCGTTCATCGTCGCGAACGCACTGAAAATAATTTAAGGTGAAAAAATGGCCAACTCTCCAGTAAAAAGGCAGGAACACTACAGCCCGACTGTCTCCGCGCTTAAACAAGCGCGCAAACACGCCGAGTGGCAAACCCACGTCCCGGGTTCTTACACGGAGTTGGATGAAAAACTGCAGGCTGCACACGCAAACCTAGGCCGGGGCGTTGCGGTAGTCGCACTCTCCCCCGCCAAGACGTTCATTACGAGCGTAGATCACGACACGATGCAGCTGCAACCCGACCTAACAACCATAAACCTGAACCGCCTCGCCAAAGACGCCAAGAAACACCGTGCCGAAGTGCACGTGCTGGGCGCGCCTGCCAGCAGCCCCAGCGGCCGCAGCAAGCTCTGCCAATTCGTGCTTAAAACCCTGAAAAGCCACGGAGTCGTTCCTAACGAGATTCACGCACACAGCGGCAACCTTACTTTCACCGCGAACCACAAAACGCAGTCAATCAACGTTTACCTACCGATAGCATCTGCAAATGGAAATAAAACTCGGCCTGAAAAGTCTTGAGGCGCGCCCGCCCGGACTTGCGAACGTTGCTTTCGCTAAAAGCCGCACGGCTGAAGACCTGCGAAAGTTTCCCGGCCTGCCGGCAGGCGTGCTGCTTCACAACCGCCTGAAACGCTGGGTTGAGAAACACCCTGACGCCGAGTTCGGCGACCATTATGAGTTCGGCCACCGCATCGTCAAGGCAGCCGTGCTGCGCTCGCTGCGCCTGCAAGGCTTCACGCAACGCGAAGTTGCTTTCGCAGCAAGGCTTTTCGGCGACCGGCACGACCTGCGTGATGACGACGCGCTTTACAGCATTTGCCGCGAGCACGCGCGCAACCCGCATCCAATGACGCTTTTCAAAGCCATCCAAACAACCGCGCGGACAGTAAGCGAAAGGTTCGAAGATTACTACGCGCACCATAAACACCCGGTCTTAAACCGAGCGAATGATGCTTACGCCAACTCGATGATTAGCGTGCACACGCAACTCGACAACGCAATTTACCTTTTAGAGAAACCGCAGCACCTTCAACATGTGCTTGACAACGGCAACCTGCCGCGTTTGAAGCGGGGATTCGTGGAGGCGTACATCACACGGCTGCAACGCGTCCGTCAACGAGCAAACGGTAAACGCTGACGGAACCGCTGGCAAGCGGCTTTTGAACTACGCCCGCGCCGCGCGCTTGGCGGGAGGATTAAAACACTATTCCCGCCTAAAGTAATAACGCTGGAAACGCTCCATTCGGGCCCGGAGTCGGACGGCAAGATGCTCGCTTCGCAGGCGAGAGACAGCGGGTTCAATTCCCGTCGGGTCCACTAGCGCGGCAATGGCAACGCCCCCGCCCGGTTCTAGAGAACCTCATTTTCAGCTTCAATCCAGCCACTCGAACGTTTCAAGGAAAACGTTAAATGGCTGCTCGCGAGAAGAGTATCGTGGCTCAAACCGAGCAACAAGAATGGCTTGAAAAAGCTAGGACTAGCGAAAGCGTGGCGCGGTACTTGCTGGCCGGCAGGTTCATTGCGGATGCCGCGTTCCACGCGCACCAAGCGATTGAAAAGGCGTTGAAAGCCATCCTCATAAGCAAGACTGGCGGCTTAACCAAGACGCACGAACTGGTTTTCCTGGGCCGAAAAGCCGGTTTGCCGGAAAACCTAATACGCGACTGCGAGAAGTTGACTGCGCTCTTCCTTACTGCGCGTTATCCCGACGCAGGCCGCGACGTTGGCAAGGATGACGCGGAGAAGGCAATAACCATCGCTTCGGAGGTAATCGCGTGGGCGGAACAACAAATTTAGTCCCCTTGATAACGTTCTTCAAGTCGATCAGCGGCAAGCTTGGGCTGCAGCGGGTAATCCTCTTCGGTTCGAGAGCCGAAGGCACGGCTGGAAAAGAAAGCGACTACGATTTCATACTCGTTTCAGGAAAATTCGAGGGAAAAAAATTCCACGAACGGCCGGCACAACTGTATCACGCCTGGAATTTGGATGCGCCAGCCGACTTCGTGTGCCTGACGCCCAAAGAGTTCGAAAGCAAGGCGAAACGCGTAAGCATAGTAAGCCACGCGCTCAAGCACGGAATTACGATAATATAACACCGTCTTAACGCGTGAAACCGTTTTTTAGCCTTGCCCTGCCTAAAATTATGGGGTGACGGGTTTGCAGTCTGCTGAAAAGGACGAGTTGGTTTTCGTGCGCTTGTTTCCCGGCGAAGATCTTTACGCCAGCCTCAAGCAAGCCTGCGCCGCGCACGCTGTGGAAACTGCAGTGGTGCTATCGGCAGTAGGCCAGTTGAAGAACTTCGAGCTCGGCTACTTCCGCAGCAAAGGCGATTACGCCCCCCAGACGTTTGAAAAGCCGTTCGAACTGCTCGCCTTGTCAGGCATCGTCTCGCGGCTTGACGGCAGCTATAACTTTCACGTTCACGCCACGCTAAGCGGAGGGGACAAAACTGTGGTGGGAGGGCACTTGATTCGCGGCACTGTGGAAGTCACCGGTGAAATCGTGCTGTTGAAAAGCAGCCTGCCCGTAAAAAGAATCACTGAAGAAACCACGGGCTTGAAAGGACTGTTCCTCGAGTGAAATATGCGGGAAAAAAGGGCGTGCACGAAAATGGCTTTCTCTCAAGAAATCGATGCGGTGATGCACGGCAGCAAGGCCAAACCCCAGTTCGACGAGGCCTCGTTCAAGAAAGAACTGGAAAAATTGCGCGAGGAAATAGACCACTGCAACAAGGAAGCGCTGAAGCTTCTCAAGCGCCGCATAACCGCGTCGAAACGCGTTGCGGCGTGCAAGTGGACGGCAGGCAAGCCCAACTTTGACGAGTCGCGCGAAAAACTCATTCTCGAACAGGCCGCGAGCGACGCGCAAGCCGCCGGCCTCAAGCCCGAGGAAGGCCGCAAGCTCATCGCTGCAATGTTAAAGATAGGCCGCGAAAACCAGGATGAATTCAGGGCAACATTGGAAGGCAAGCCCCCCTCCCTCCCGCCCAGCCCTCGCTTGCAAGAGTTTCAAGTGGGCCTCAAGCTGTTCATCACGCGCGGCGACGAACTGTTGCTGCTTTACGACAACCACTCTCCGCAAGACGCGCCTTGCTACGATTTTCCCGGCGGGAGGATTAACGAAGGGGAAGAAAGCAAGCCCCTCGCGGAAGTGCTTGCGCGCGAGGCTGCCGAAGAGCTTGGCGAGGCGTTCCGCTACAAGCTCGGCGGGCCGGTTGCCGCATTCCCCGCATTCCCGCGGCACAACCGCGCGGCAGGCTGCAAGATTTTCATGGTGGGCTTTCACGCCGAATTCGTTTCCGGCGAGCCAGTCCTCTCTGAAGAGCACAGTGGATTCAAATGGCGCAAAGTGAACGACCTCAACGGAAGCGAGTTCGACGCGGGTTTTGACGAGGGCTTCCGCCAGTTCAAGAAATGGTTTGAAAGCGAGAAAAACAAGGTCTAGCGGCTTGCTTTTTTCCTAGGCATTCCTTGCGACGCGTGGCACGCCGCCAGGTAGGCGACTGCCGCCGCGAAGTACGTCACTGCCGCGAACGCTATTGCCGCGGCAATCAAATACATCGCATCAAGCCGGTAACTCGCCGAAAACGAGTAGTAAGCGGCTACCACTATCAAGACTGCCGCTGCCGCAGCGACGAAACCAACTGCCAGCAACGCCAAGCTCGCTGCTGCGAAAGGAAGGGCGACTGCAAAATTAACGAGCCCCCCCGCGCGCGCCTGCGACACTACTTGCCGCAGGGGCTTGCCGCCGAACAACTCGCCAATCATACTTAGTTAACCGCACACGGGTTAAAAAGATTTGCCGCGCTATTAGAAACGCATGGAAAAAACAGTTTTTGCAGTCTTGGCAGCCGCGTTGCTGCTTGCCGGCTGCGTTTCAAGCGGCGTTGGTAATGGTGATAACAATATGACTGGCGGTTCTTCAAGCGTCGCCCTAGCGAAGACGGGCGACAACGTTAGCGTCAATTACGTGGGCTTCCTTGACGGCGGCAAGGTGTTCGACACGAACATCGCTTCGGAAGCAGCGAAGGCGGGAATCGAACGGCCGAAAGAAGCTTTCATTCCGTTAAACTTTACGGTAGGCGCTGGCCAGATGATTGAAGGCTTCGACAAGGCCGTGCGCGGCATGGCCGTCGGCCAGAAGAAAACCATCCACATCACTCCCTCCGAGGCTTACGGCGAGCGCGACGAGAACCTCGTGGTGGACGTGCCTGCTGAAAAGCTAGAGGAAGGCGGCTTGAACGCGAGCGTGGGGCTGCGCGTTTTCGCTTCGAACGGCGGCACTGGCGTGATAATCGCGGTGAAGAACGGCACGGCAACGATAGACTTCAACCACGAGCTCGCCGGCAAGGCCCTCAACTTCAACGTCACGCTAATGTCGATAGGCTGAAGCGCGGCAAAACAACCGCAAACACACCCCCCCAAGCCAAGAAAGGCTGCCAAGGCAATTTAAAATGAACCTCTCAACCTACATCTACCAAGCTGACGACGTGCTGATGGTATTGGGCGCGGTGCTCGTAGGCCTTGGCGATTACACGCTCGGCATAGCGCTAATCGCCGTGGGAGGCGCGCTGCACTTCCTAGTGTTGGGCTGACCGCACGGTTGACGCGGCAACCCACTTCGCGAAGCGGCTTTCCGCCCCGGTGTTCCACCACTCTATCCCCGGCAAGGCGTAAGAATGAAGCTGCGCAACCCGCACCGCCAACGCCCTCCGCCTTGCAGCAGTCGTCTTCAACAACAGCAACGCTTCGTTCTCCCACCGCCGCTTGCACTTCCACTCGAAGAAAGAGCTGCAAGGCATCACGCTCGCGCACGCTGCAAGCCTCTCGGCAACAACTGCCTGCGCAATCTTGCGCGCCTCGGAGGCGTTGCGGCAGGAGACGAGCATCAACAAAGGCATTGGCATTCCTCGCGCTCAATCAACTTCACACTCAATCGACTTCAAGCACTTTCTGCACGGCATTGCCGCTCTCGAGGGCGATAGCGTTGAAGCCAAGCTGCCGCAGCTCCCCCGCGAACTCGGCGCTCGAGCCGTGCGTGCAAAAAACTTTTTCGGGCGACGTTTTCTTGACGAACTCCACGAGGCCGTCAAAATCCTCGTGGTCGGAAAGCGGGAAGGACTTATCCACGCCCGCGAATGCCCCCGCCGCGCTCCAACCCGTGGCAACCGCGGTCTTCACCGGCAAACCGTAACTCCGCGAAACCACTTCCACCAACCGTGGGCCGACGAGATTGGCCGGCACCACCGCGGCGAAAGGCTCGCCCTCGCGGCAAGCGTCACCACCAACAGTTGCGTACTGCAAATCCACGCCGTGCCGGCAGTACACTTCACACACGCCGGCAGTCTCGTTGTTCACAATCGGCACGACGCCAGCCTCGTTGAGAATGCCAACTACGACTTGCGCCTTGCCTAGAGAATACGCGCCGATGACTGGGATGCTTCTGCAGTCGAGCGTTTCTTTCACCCAACTCGCGATTTCCGCAGCCACTTGCCGCGTTGGAGGAAAACGGTACTTGCGCGAGCCGTAAGTGCACTCCATCAATAATTCGTTCACGCGCGGGGTTGCAGCGCCGCCGGAAAGCTTGAAGTCGCCCGTGTACAAGAAGCTCCGACCCCCTTCCTCGGCAAACAACTGGCTGCCGCCCAGCACGTGGCCGGAAGGAAGAAGCTCTACATGCACGTCTTGCGGCTCTGCAGTCTCGAACGCGGTGAACGCGCCGCGGGCGCGCATCAACTCTAGCGTCGCGCTGCTCGCAATAATCTTCTTAGCCTTGCGGCAAAAGCCCGAATGGTCGTGGTGCGCGTGCGAAACGAACGAAAAATCGCCGTGGCCGCAATCCAACCCCAAGCTCCCGCTGGCTAACTGCAATACCGGCTTTCCAGTCCTAAGTTTCAGTTCCATTCGGCGGGCTGCAAAAACCACTCAAGCCAAGTTAATATACTTTGCCTGCGCAAAACACTGAGAAGGTGCATTTACCGTGAAAAGCATTCAAAACGACTCCAGCAAAGCTGTGCTCTACTGCATTCCCACCCACCCCGCCGCGGTGGAGGCGCGCGAGTTCTTCAAGAAAAGCGGCGTGGCGTTTGAAGAGCGCGACGTGACGAAAAGCGCGTTGTGGGCTGAAGAACTGATGCGCAAGACCGGCCAGAACAGCCTGCCGCTCGTCGAGTACCGCGACAAGAACCGCCTTGGTTTCGACGCCAGTGCGAAAGAATTCTGGAAAGCTGAACTCAAGACGAAAGCGTGAAAAACAGTCACTTGCGCAGCTGCTTGTGAAACTCTTTCGCGTCAACAGGCGTGAACACCACTTTGCGGAAGAAACCCGACTTTTTAGAAATGGCTACTGCCGGGCCGTGGTCGCCGATAAAGTACAGCGTGCGCCCCCACGCCCGCACCCCCCAACCCACCCACCAAGGCGTTGACGAGAGGAGTTCCACCTTCACAAAATCCTTGGCCCTTACGTCGTAGGAAAATGGAAAGAACTTGGCCGTGAAAACCCCGTTACCGAAAGAAAAACGCATCGTAGCGAAGCCGTACGCCACCACCAGCACAGTGGCGAGCACGAACGCCATTATTGCCATCAACGGGGCGGGCGCGCCAATCCACGCTACTAGCGCAACGTCCGCCAGCACTATTACGACTGCCAGCAGCACTACTGCAAACGCCCACTTGTTCTTGCGCGAGGGTTGCGAAAACACATCTATCACTTAAACGATAACCCCCTTGCGTTCTTTAATCCTTTGCCTTCAACGCCGAACCGGCCTTCGAAAGCTTCAAGTACCAAACGGCGTAAACACCCACGACGATGACGACGATGGAAGCACGGAAGAGCACGTCGTGAGCCAACGCGAATACCGGCGTGCCGAAAGCCGCGAGCGAAAGGGCGATGCGCACGGGGTTGAACAACAACAGCGCCGCAACGCCCAACGCCATTCCCCCCAGCCGGGCGCGAATGCTCCGGTCGCGCGTTGCGGCCACGAGCGCCAAGAGAACTGCAAGCTCGACGCCCCCGCCACAAAGGTAGGTTATCTCCGCGTCAAAAGCCGCCCCGCCTCCGAAAGCCGCCCCGCCCTCGGAAGTTGCGACACCTCCGGAAGCCGCGACGAGGTGCGGAAACTCTTTTTGGTCCACCACGGCGTCAAGCCCCAAGAGATTAACAAACGGGAGGGAAGAGAACGCAGCCACTTGAGGAAGCAACGGCGTCGCGGAGAAAAGCGCGTTGAAAACAAGCGCGAAAAAGGCGAAGAGCGCCAAGAACAACAGCGCGTCCTTAACGCCGCCTTCCCCAGGCTGGCGGAACAACAACTTCGCGAGAAACTTTTTCACGAAGAAAGTGAGCGTACGAAAGCATAAAAAACACGCGCGCCATCAATTTTCAGGCACTTGAAATGGTTCGGCGCAAGCTTAAAGCAATCTTCGTCAAGCCAGACGGCCATGAGGCAGGCAGCGTTCACCGCACGGGTCGAAAGTACTGGCACGGAGACACCGCGGGATACGGTCACTACAACTTCGTCGGTCACGCCATTGCACAAAAGACCGGCGGCTCCAATGAACGCGTAGTTGAAAAACGTTTTTTTCGCGAGTACGCAAACCCGGAGCGAAACTTTAGGGCGCTTTGCGAACTGAAGGCTGCAGGCGCGAACGTAGTGCCAGGATTCAGGCTTGCGCTCACCCGTAATCCTGAAGGAAAACTCGAGAGAAGCCTAGTCATGGCGGACTTGACGCAACGCGGCAGGCTGGCGGTATTCCCGTCAAACGATTTCTACCGCAACGAGAAAGTCTACCGCGAAGTTGCAGGCCTCAAAAATTACGGCGAAATAATGAGAAGCATGACGGCAGACCAAGCCGCCGGCTTTTCCTGCGGGTACTGGATAAACTCGGACAGGTGGATGATTGCCGTTGACCGCAAGAAAAAAACCGGGACGGCTTACCTAACCGATGTTGACGACTTGAGGCCGGCAGGAAGGATTTACGAAGAACGGGACGCGTATTACTTGAAGCGCGCGGGCATAACGCCGCAAGAAGTCAAGGTGACCGCAAGAAACTTGCGTTCGATCGTGCGCAAGGCCAGCCGGCCTCATTCGTTTGCCGCGGGCGTTCTCGCGCGCGAGACGGGCGTTTTCGAGGCGCAAGTAAAGGAAGCGGCGCTGAAAGCGGCGCAATCGCAGCCGGAACTCTTTAACGCCATCCGCCAAGCGTACGTCACGGCAATCGGGGTTGCCGTCAACCATCAAATAGGCGGCTGTTACAACAAAACCAATTCTCGAGGAGAATCCCGCGAGTCCCTAGGGCTCTCCAAAGACCAGCGCAGGAAGCTTCACGCGGCGCTTGGGGAATATCAGACTGCCCCTTGGGAAAGACACTTTAGCAAACGGGAAATCCGGGAGTCTCTAGCAGAACGCATGTTCCCGCAAGCAGTTCCGCACTCCGTACCATTCAGCACCAAAAAAAGCAAATTGCTGCAATGGAACTCTATTATGATTGGCAAGCACGCAGCAGAAATAATCACCCATCAAAACGAACGGCTAGGCAAGCCCCTATTCGCTTATGACGCCAAGTCCGCCGCAGCATTTGACGAACTGACGCAGAAGCTCAAGCGGGCGCATTCAGCACCAGAAGCCCGAAGGCTATTAGCTAGAAACCGCCAGGTGCTGGCGAACAGACTCGTGCAAGTAATCGGGCAAAACTTCAAGGACGACTTGGGCACAATTGCGCGCTTGCGGCTCATGAGGGACTTGCCGCCGTTCGCCCGGCGCGGGCCATCCAACTCGACAGGCGCCACTCCAGACCGACACCAATAGCTCGGTGCACGGCATTAACCCCTGACGAGCTTTCGAACCCCGGGAAAAAACCGA
>JBBSWX010000081.1:0-2456 GCA_038046065.1 Microcaldota archaeon
TAGGCATGCCGAGGACGGCAATTCTAGTAAGGCGGTGGAGAGCCTCAGCCGCGCTTTTGATTTTGAACGCCAGTCTTCAGCCTTGCGAGAGGCGCACATGCTGGAAAACTTGGCGCCAGGAAAGATAGGCGCTAGGCTTAATGCCTTCGAAAGGCAGGCGCGGCCGGTCGTCACCGCAGCAGTCTCTCTAGGTCGGGTTCATCAGGGGGTGGCTGAAGCTTTGCGGCGCCAAGGCCACGCGGTCGCCGTGTTCACGCCGTGCACGCCGAACATAGGTTGTCTTGGGGAGGAGGCAAGCACGCCCGGAGCGGCTCCCGACCGGCAGTTTGTTTCCCAAGCGTTGCTGGAGAATTTCGTGGCAGGCGCGCTTGCCAGCCGGGTGGATAAGCTTACTGGCTCGAGCAGCGAGCGGGTGTTGTTCTACCGGATGGCTACCGAGCGTTTCAACGAGAGGGATGTGCGGCAAGTAGTGGCTGTGATTGGCGGCGCGCGGAGGGATGCGGACGAGATTAAACGCGTGGTGTTGGCTGCGCTGGAAAACAAGGGCATAACTCCCCCGTCGAGCCGCAACAAGCTTCTTGCAGCGTTGAAAGAACATTGGCCGGGCTTGAAGTTCAACTAGCTTTTTGCGCGTTCAAGGCCAGCGCGGCAATCACGGCGGGTGCAGCGTGGGCCAGGTTTTGGAGAGAAATGTGTGGAGTTTGGCTATTTCTGTTGCCGCGGTTTTTTTGGCGGTGAAACTTGCAGTTGGGCTTGCCGAAATTTCAAACAGGTGTACGTTGCCGTTGTGCGCAGCTCCGCGCGAAGGCGGTTTGTAGCTCATGCGGTATCCTTGGCTTTCCAGCGCCTTCAGGCGCTCGCCGCCCATTGCGAAGCTTCCTTTCAAAGCGAAAGAGAGCGTGCCGTGGTCGAAGGACGGCTTGCAGTGGAGTTTCACGTTCGGCGCGCGCAGGAGGTTTTCAAACATTTGCCGTACCATCACAACCACTTCCGGAGTGGTTTGCGCCGCGGGGGTTTAATAAACTTTTCTTGGGAAACCGGTTGCGTGAAGGAAGACCGTTGCGTGCAGAAAGGGCGTTGCGTTAATGAAGGTGGCCGCGAGGTTACTGTTGCAGAGGCTAGCGACGTGACGCTGGTGGCAAAGCTGGTTTCGCGGTTGCCGTCCGTTCCTATGGACGAGTCGTTCGAGGCGCGCATGGCACGCCTTCAGGCGGCTGCGAGGAAGGCTCGCGCTAAAGGCGTTGAAGAAAAAGCTTGAACTGAAAGAAAAAGTAGTTAGGGGCGTTTTGCGCCCCAAACTTTCTTAGTACCTGCGCTTGCGCTTCGAGAAGCAGGCGTTGCAGTAAACAGGCCTGCCGTCCGTCGGCTTGAACGGTACTTCGCAGTCGGTTCCGCACTCGCTGCACTTAGTTTTGTGCATTTCGCGATGTCCGTAACCGCCGCCGCCGCCACCGCCGCGTCCTCGTCCTTCGCCCTCGCTGGAGCCGTCGTCGTCAAAACTCATTTCTCTCGTTACCTCCTAGATCTGAAGCCCCGCCGCCTTTCGGTTGCAGGAGCTTTCTTGCGTCTAGCGTGCCAATTGGGTTTCTTTTTTTTCTTGCGGAGCTTCGCCTTCTCGCGGCGGGCTTTTGCCTTTCGCTCCCCAGATGGTTTCATTCAAACCCCTTACCTAACGTAGCGCGCTGAAACAAAACTCGACTCGAACGCCGGTTTGATAATAAAGCGTGCCACTCTTATTGTTAATGCACCGGTATGCATAAAAACCCTCCTGCCGGGGGTTCGCGGCGCAGGCGGGGAGGGGCGTTTGCGGCGCAGGCGGGAAGGGTGGCTGTAAGAGGGGGTCACGCGGCGAGGTGCGAGAGGAGTATACCTGTTCCCAAGGCGATTAGCACCACGCCGCCGAGCGCCTCGAGCCTCGCGCCCCACCCGGCGAGCTTACGGCCGCACCCGCTGCCGGCGAGGCTCAAGGCGAAAGTCACCGTGCCTATCGCTATGATAGTTGTTAAGGGAGGCATTCCTGCGAAGGCGAAGCCCACGCCCGCCGCGAAGGCGTCAATGCTCGTGGCCACCGCCACCGCGAGGAGCTGCCGCGTTTCGACGACGGCTGCACCCTGCTTTTTCGCCGTGGGCTTGAAGGATTTCATCACCATTTGGCCGCCCACGCCGGCGAGGAGCGCGAAGGCCACCCAGTGGTCTAACCCTGCCGCGTAGTCGCGCGCTGCGCTTCCCGCCAGCCACCCTGCGAGTGGCATTGCCATTTGGAACGCTGCAAACAATGTTGCGGCTTTCAATGCAGTACGCATTGCGTTGACGCGGTTGCAGGCGCCTATGGCCGCCGAGGCGGCGAACGCGTCCATCGAGAGTCCCAACGCCAACGCCATCGTGGCCAGCCAATCCATGCAAAACTATTTTCCGCAAACGCTTTTAAGGCGCCTTGCAGTGGAAACTTGCGTATG
>JBBSWX010000082.1:0-1837 GCA_038046065.1 Microcaldota archaeon
TTTGGCCAGCTTTGCCCAACGCAAACTGGGGCTTGACCGGAAGACTGTCGCGCGCTTGATGGCTGCGTTCGGCCACCACGATATGTCGCGGCGCAGCGTTGCAAAGAGCCTGCTGGCCTTGCGCGCGCTTGAAGCCCATCCCGACTACCGCCGCATGAGCGCCGTTGTTTCAAAACGGGCGGTTGCGTTGGGCGGTATGCAAGCGCGGTTTCAAAAGTTGTTGGCACTGCGGCGCAAGAAGCTTGCTTTGCAAGGCGGTGCGGAAGACGTGCGGCGTATGGCGGATGTGTTCGGCAACTCCCTGCAAATACTAGTTCAGCCGCTTTCTGCCATTGCGAGAATCAGGGAGATGTACTTGAGGCCTGATTCTTCGTGAGCCGGCAAACCGCGGTTCACGCGTTGTGTTGCGAGCTTTCCGCCGGCAGCTTCGTGCGGGGCAGCGTCGAGTCGGGCGAGGCGAGCTTCGTCGAGTCTAACGGCGAGCGTTTCTCGCGCGTGTGCCTCGCCGGCCGTGCCGCCGAGCGTTCTTTCGGCAGTTCGGGCGAGGCGACGTTGACTGTGGATGATGGCAGCGGCCAGGTTACTGCAGTTGCAGCCACGCCTCACGCGCAGCAGTGCCTGCAAGCGGTTAATAAGGGGGAGCTAGTACTAGTTATTGGAAAGTTGCGGGAGGGGCAAGAGCGTTTCGTTGCCGCCGAGATCGCGCGCGTGCTCTACCAACCCGAGTGGTTTGACCTCCACCTCTCGCGCGTGCGGCTGCGCCAAGCTGCGGTTAGTAAGGTGAAAAGCGTTGCCTGAAGCTGATTATAACAAGTTGCTGGACGAGCTTTTTGACAAGCTGCCGAAAAAAAAGGTTTCCAACTCGCGTTTCGAGGTTCCACCCGCCGATACTGTCGTGGCGGGCAGCAAGACTACTATAAAAAACTTTGATGCCATTTGCAGTTACGTGCGCCACAAGCCTGCCGACGTGGCGAAATACTTGTTGAAGGAACTGGCCGTGCCCGGCGTGGTTGACGGCGGCAAGCTCGTGATTCAAGGCAAGTTTTCGCAACGCTCTGTCGCCGACCGGCTCAACCGTTACGTTACCAGCCACGTGTTGTGCAAAGAGTGCGGCAAGCCCGACACGAGCCTCACGCCCGTCGAGCGCAACGTGTACTCGATGCAGTGCGAGGCGTGCGGCGCGCGCAGCACCGTGAGAAACTGAGGGATGATTTAATTGCAGCGTACTTTCAACCGTTTCAGGCGCCGTCCTCCCGGCAAGAAGCCCGGCGGCTTTGTGCAAGACCTCGAGCGCGTGCGCCTACCCCGGCCTGCGGAGGGGGAGATGTTCGCGCAAGTAGTTGAACTGAGCGGCGGTTCGCGCATGGTAGTCACTTGCGAGGATGGGAAAGAGCGCATCGCGCGCATTCCCGGTCGCGTGCGCCGCAAGATTTGGATAAAATCCGGTGATTACGTCATCATCAAGCCGTGGAGTGTCGAGGGCGACGAGAAGTCCGACTTTGAATACCGCTACACGAGCGTCCAGTCCGAAAGCCTCAAGTCAAGAGGCTTGCTGAAAATGTGATTCGCGGCAACACTGCCGCCTGCAATCTCCTTACTTAGCCCGCGCGTTCAATTGCCAGTTGCCTTAACGAGCCAGCCTGCGCTTCAACCTGCTAGCCTCAACAATCCTTTCCGCCACTAGCCTCACAAAAAGCACTATGCGCAGTTACGCATTCCCAGAATAAAAACGAGTCGGTCGCCCCCGGCGGCAGTTTCGCATTCGCGACGTTTAAAAACAGTGGTTGCGTTATGCTTGCGGGTTGACAATGAACTTCAGCTCGCGGGGAGTTCGAGG
>JBBSWX010000083.1:0-1857 GCA_038046065.1 Microcaldota archaeon
ATGTCGGGACAACCGCGCTAAGCGACCCCGGAATGAGGTGCAAAACAAGATGGGCGCATACAAGTATATACGCGAGTCTTTCGCAAAAACAACGGCACAACGCGGCGAAACCGTACGCAAACGGCTTGAAGCCTGGCGCAAACAACCCGGCGTCGTCCGCGTCGACAACCCCACCAACCCAGCGCGCGCCCGCGAAGTGGGGTATAAGGCCAAGAAAGAATTCATCATCGCGCGCGTGCGCGTCAGCAAAGGCAAGCGCTCGAGACCCCGCGCGGAAATGGGACGCAAACCCGGCAAGAACGTCAAGCGCGTGCCCTTCGCAAAACCCCTGTCGTGGCTGGCGGAACAAAAAGCCGCCAAAAAGTTCACCAACCTCGCGGTAATCAACAGCTACAACGTCGCTTCAGACGGCGACGTCGAGTACTACGAGATAGTGCTGCGCGCGTGACTATGAAGAAATTCACGGCATTGCACGAAAGAAAAGATGATGCAATCGCGCACAAGGCCACAGAAATCGGTTACGCACGCGCGGTTGCAGCCGCGCTTGAAAAGCCCCGCGACTTCAAGCACGCCGAAATGCTCGCCGCGCGAAGCGGAAGGCTGCTGCTCGACGCAACCGGCGTGCAAGGCTTCGAGAAGGACAAGCACCTCTGCAAACTCCTGAAACGCCGGAGTGACGCTGCGTTTGCAATACCCCTCGAAAAAATCCTTGGCCAACCGCCGGCAAGGGCGGCGCGCGAAGTGGGAAAACTACGGCGGTTTATTGCCAACTGCACGCTCTCCACCGCGCGGTTCGTACCCGTACAAAGCAACACCCCGCTACTTATGAAAAGCCCTTGCGAAACCACGGCAATTATGCGCCTGATTGGCGCTACTCCCGCGCAAGCGGAAGCCAGCATCTCAAGCTGGATAGACGCAATCACGGAGGAGAAGCAAGAATGAAACTGCTTTTCGCAACCACCAACCCCGGAAAATTCCGTGAGGCCGCCGACGCGGTGAAGGAACGCGGCCTGCAGCTCGAACAGGCGAACATTGAAATCGAGGAACCCAAGCTACTCGAACTCGAGAAAACGGCCGAGCGGAAGGCGCAACTCGCATTCAACGCACTCGGCAGGCCGGTCGTCGTGGAAGATACCGGCGTGTTCTTCGACGAGTACCCGCTCTTTCCCGGCACGTACTCAAAGTTCGCCGTGAAAACCCTCGGAATACCGGCGCTGCTGAAACTCCTTGAAGGGGGAAAGCGGGGCGCGCGGTTCGCCACCATCGCGGCGTACTGCGACGGGAAAACCACCAATACGTTCGAAGGCGAGGCGCGCGGAACCATCCTCGAAACCCCGGAAGGAAAGAGCCGGCCGGGCTTGGCTTACGACAGCGTGTTTAAATGCGATGGCGGAGGAAAGACTTTCGCGCAAATGACTGTGAAAGAGAAGAACGAGCACTCCCACCGGACGAAGGCGTTCCGCAAGCTCGCCAAGTGGCTGGCGCGAAAAGAAGCGTGAAAGGCGATTGAAGCGAAAAAAGTTTTGATGAAAAATGATGCGCGAAAAAAAGCGTTACGTGAGCTTCAAGCTGGAGTTCGAAAGGCCTCTCGGCGAGAAGGAAGCTTCGCAAGTGATTGAGCAGGCGGTGCTCGAGGCGTTCGGCCAGCAAGGCCTCTCGCAAACGAAAGTAAAGCTCGCATTCTTCAACCCCGGCGCGCAGGAAGGCGCGGTCAAGTGCAGCCTAGCAGGGCTGGAGAAAACCGTACAGGCGCTCGCGCTCAAAACAAGGTGGGAAGGAAAACAAATCGCCGTGCGCACCGTGAAGACAAGCGGCTGCGTGGGAAAACTCAAGGGGAAAACGAAATGACCGCAAGAA
>JBBSWX010000084.1:0-15158 GCA_038046065.1 Microcaldota archaeon
GGGGGTGTCTGTTTTGGAGCAGCCTGTTTTCGAGCGTTCGGGCAAGGACGAAGTGTTTTTGGAGATTGCGCTAGTCATCTCGCGCAGGGGCACGTGCACGCGCACGCAGCAGGGCGCGGTGCTCGTAGACCGCAGGGGGTTCATCGTTTCGCTTGGCTACAACGGCTCGCCTTCCGGCATGAAGCACTGCGAGTGGGATGCGCAAGCGGGGCGGAGCAAGATTTTTTGCGAGAAGCACCACCAGTGCATGTGCCTGCACGCCGAGATTAACGCAATCATCAACGCGGCGCGCCACGCTTCATTGCGGGACGAGCTGATTCTCTACTGCACGGGTTCGCCTTGCTGTGAGTGCATGAAAGCCATCATTCAGGCGGGCGTGAGGCGCGTGGTTTACGCCGAGGAATACCAGGACGATTTCGCCAAGCAGCTCGCGCGCGAGGCGGGCGTTGAAACGGTGCATTTGGAACACCCGCGGACGGCGGAAGGAAGGCGGACGTACGCCGCCAAGTGAGGATGCCTTGAAGGCGCTCGCGGAAAGCTAAATAGCCGGTGCCTAACAAAAGTTTTTGGTCAAGCTTTTGCTTGCGCAGTCGAGGAGGCGCGCACGCCGACGGGCGGAGCAAGCAAAAGGTTGCGACTTTGGTCCAGTGGTAGGATGCGGGCTTCCCAAGAACCGGTAGGGCTTCACCAAAAACGGTGAGGGCGGTTTGGAGACAGCCCGAGTCGCGGGTTCGATTCCCGCAAGTCGCACTCAGTCTTTTTTGCAAGGTTCCACTTCATCTTAGGGACGCATTACTTGGCGTATGCCTTGTTTTCCTTCACGTATTTCTTGACGAACCACTGCACGAAGGTTGCGTCGTTGCTTTTCGTTTGGCTGCGTTCGAGCGCGTGGTAATAGCCGCCGCGGTTTTCGTAAGGGACGTTAAGCATTGGAAAGCCGCGCTTGCGGAGCACGAAATTCATCAGCAACCGGCTAATGCGGCCGTTGCCGTCGCCGAACGGGTGAATGGTAACAACCTTCAAGTGCACAAGGGCGGCTAGCTCGACAGGATGCAACCGGGATTTGCGTTTGGCGTACCACTTGAAGAACCCGTCCAGTAGCACGGGGACTTCGGCCGGGCTAGGAGGCAGGAAGCGGCTGCCGGAAATCGCCACTTGATGCCGCCGGACTTGGCCTGCAATGTCGGGTTTGGTGCTTTCAAGCAGTTTCTTGTGCCAGTACAATACGATTTGTAAAGTTAAGTCCTTTTCGTAGCCTAGAAGCTCGTAGAAAACTTTCTCGTGCGCTTCAGCCTCCTTAATGTCCTGCAGGGGCTTGGATGCAGGGGTGAGGCCGCGTTCCAGCAGGTCTGCAGTCTCGCGGTAAGTGAGTGTAGACCCTTCTATGCGGTTTGTGTCGTAAGTGAACTTTACCGAGAAATGCCTAACCTGCTTTTCAAGCGCGCTTGGCGGAAGCTTCGACTGCGCCTTGGAGTAGTTCTCGTGAATCCCGTCGAGCAGCGGGTGCCAGCGTTCGCTGAAAATCTCTGCGAGAAACTGCCGCTTCAGCGCTTCAGCGTCGGCGGGCGGCTTGTTGCCAAGGTATTTTTCCAGCGTCTTAACGCCGCTGACAGTCCGGATTGTGTGCTGGAGGTAGTAATACTTCTTGGTTCCGACGACCTTTTCTTTCAGGAAGACCATAGCAATCTATACCCTTACTTATTTATAATATGTTGCTTTATAGGGAATAAGTAAGGGTAACGCCCTAGTCAGTTATACTCTCGTTGCGCATCCTATTATCGGACGTATTCCGTACACGAATTGAGCCTTGAGCGCACAACGCGCAAGCCGCAGTCATCTTTTTCCTAGGCGAACGTTTCGTTTATGCGCGTTTTCGTCAAACGGTTTCACGGGCTGGAATCGAGTGCGAGCGGCTTGTTTTCAGGGTATTCCAAGCCGCAGGCCTTCCAGAATTCGCGTTCGGCCTGCAACGCTTTCTCGGCCTTCTGTTCCACGGGCATCGCTGAAGCCTTTATTTGTTCCTCCGCATTTGAAAGCGAGCTTAACGCCGCGCGTGCCTGCCTTATTTTGTCAAGCACGGCCTTGTCAATCGGCAGGGGGATGCTTGCAGGATCGTCATTGTGCCCCGTGATGAGCGGCTCGCGATAGGTGTGAATTGAAATGTGCTTGTCCTCGCTGAAGTTCACTTTGGGAATGAAGTACGTGACGGTTTGCGATTTGGCATTAACTTCCTTTGCGGCGGCGAAGTGCGGGTAAGCCGGCAAGTAAAGGTTGCCTTGCTGGTGCAAGATGTTGACTGCCTGCCACCGTTCCTGATCCGAGTGCCGCTCGTGCAAGTCATGATACGCAATGGCTTTCATGACGGTTTCAAGGGGTTCCGTCAAGTCGGTGTGTGATGGCGAGTGCATATCGATGATAAGCTTGTAAGGAATGACTCCGAGGTAGTAAGCTTGTTTTGCAATGGCCGCGAGTTTTTTCACCGACCATTTCAAGTCGTTGCGGTCAAAGTTGATGCCTTGCTGCAGGGGCATCTGTAGGTGGACGGTAATGCCGCGCCTGCGCAGCGTGTCAACTGCAATTTTTGCTTCCGGCGCGGCAAGCTGGTGCTCGTCAGTCAAATGGGCGTTGATGTACACTTGTTTGCCGGTAGAATCCCGCAGTTCCGCCAAGGCGTCGGCAAAGCCGTCGTCCACCCGGTACCACATTCCTTGAAATATTGCCGCTGTGCACACGCGCACCACTTTGACGTGCTTGGCGTTGCCGAACTTGGCGAGAATGCGCTTGAGCGCGCCGTTGGAAAACAGCATGGGCTCGCCCCCGCTGATTACTACCGTGTCCACGTCGGGGTTTGAATCAAGCCATTCGGCAAGCAATTCCGCTTGTCGTTCTGCGCGGTTTTCTTCAAGAGTCAATTGCCGTTTTATTTGGGCATAATCTTCGCTCACGCGCGAAAGGGCCCAAAGCGCCGTCCTAACCATCGCGCCTTTGTAGCAACCATCGCAGCCTATGTAGCAGGCTTCAGTAATGTTTGCAAGAACGGCGTAAGAGAATTTTCGCGTGGCCAAATATATTTCCGCGCCGTCCTTCGTGCGTGCTACTATCCGCTCTTGCCTGCTGAAGATGCCGTACGGGTCTAGGCTGTGCCGCCAATTGCCGGAATACCTGTCGGGGCGCGATGGAACGTACTTGCGGATGGTAGTGTCATCCATTACCGCGTTGAAGGGCAGGAGGCTCATCACGCGGCCACTTTCAACCGCAGCCTCCGAGGAAAGTTCGGGCGAGATGCCCAGCAACTCCAAGTGCTCAGGCGTGGTGGCTCGCAATAGAATCTGGAAGTCTGGCGTGCCCCAAGCGGTTTCAGGCTCGCAACCAATCTCTCGGCTTGCCCACGCGAGAGTTGCCTGCAGCTCGAGGTCTTGCTTGGGCTGGCGCGCCAAACCCTTGCTGGCAAGATATTGCGCCCGCGCATACTTGAAAAAATCTCGCACGTTCCTTTGCGTTAGACTGTTCTTTGCAAGTTCATCAATGTTCAACATGCCGTCACGAGGAAATTATGGTTGGCGCCTAATTTATTGATTTGTAGTATTGGCTAAGATGACAAACAGTGCTGTTAATAATCGAGTGCGGGTAAAAAGTAACTATGGATGAGCGCGGGATTCTCATGGAATTGGGCTTATCGGACGGCGAGGCCAGGTTATATCTGGCGTTATTAGGGCGGGGGCCTTCGCGGGCAGGTGAATTAATCCGCGACACAGGATTCCACCGCGGCACGGCATACCAACTGTTGGATCGGCTGAAGGAAAAGGGGCTAGTCTCGTCAGTGGTTAGGGAAGGCAAACAGCATTTCGAGGCAGCAAACCCGCGCCGTCTGATGGATTTGCTGAAAAAACGTGAAGAATACTTATCAAGCGCAATGCCGGGCCTTGAGGCTAAGATGTTGCTGCACCGCGAAGAACAAGAAGTTACGGTTTATACTGGAGTGAATGGCATTCGAACCGTACTTGACCGAATGATGGATGACTTGCGGAAGGGCGGGACTTACTATGACTTCGGCGTCTCCGGCTTGTTCCGAACAGTAATGGGCAGCTACTGGGATTTGTGGCAAAAACGAAAGAAACGGTACGGACTAAAGTCGTTCGTTATCTTCAACCGGAAGCTCCTCAAAACCGAACCGGACTTGCTTAAGAACTATTCCGGCGAGGCGCGCTTTCATCCGCCAGAATACTCCAGTCTCACCGACACGATGATTTACGGCGATACGGTAGTCTTGTTTATCTGGACTGCAAAACCGCTGTTGGCCGTTGTAATCAAAAGCCGCGCGAACGCCAAGAGCTATTTAAACCAGTTCAAGCTTCTGTGGAAACACGCCAGCCGAGGGTAAATTGCGTCCGGCACGCGCTCTGTGCTTTAAGCTTAGAACGCGCAGGTCGCACTCATTCTTTTTTTTGCGCGGGTTTCGTTCTCCTTAGCCCTCGTCCCAAGCCTTTCAGCCACTCGCCTATCGGCCGTTTGCCTTTCAGACCCACGCGCGCGAGTTGGCCGATGCGCATAGGCGAGTTGGTTTTCGAGCGCACTGTCTGCAGGCCGCAGCGCTGCAGGCGTTTGGTGGCCAGCAGCTCGAGGTAGTAGCCGAAGCGCTTCAAGCTGTGCATGCCGCCCACGAACTCTTTCGGAAAGAGGTTGCCTATGCGCGCGGTCTTGAATAGCCGCCAGTAGTCTATTGTGCCTACGGGGTGGAGGCGGACGCCGTCGCATTCTACGATTCTTAGGGGCAGGGGGGTTCCCATGCACCAGCCGTTCGTTTGCTGGTGCATTGCTTGCGAAAGCTCTTCCCGCCATCGGGGCGGGACGCTGCGCGAGCTCGCCAGCTGCAACTCGCCGCCGTGGCCCATTATCGTTGCCGGGAGTTTCTCGGCGTGCGCCGCGTAAAACGCGAAAGTGGTCGTCCCAAAAAATTTCAGTCCCGTTGCGCGTTCGTAGAGGCCTATCCGCATGGGCGGCAACGGGGGTTTCATGGAATTGATTTCTCGATTGGCTTTTGTTGGGCGGGCGTTATATAGCTTTTCGGGCTAGAACGTTGTGCGGTTTTAGCCGCGGTGTTTTCAATGGGGGTTAACGTAGGCGTTTTCGGCGAGCTTGCCGAGCGGAGGCAAGAGTTTTGCAAGGCGGTTGCGAAGAAGGATTCCGAAGCCGACTTGAGTTACTACTCGAACGTGCTTGGGGGAAAAGTTGTTTCCGTGCTTGAGCCCACTCTTTATCCGGAGAAGCTGCAGCCGGCGGTGTTCGCCGCGCACCTCGCCGATTACTGCGTGCTGGTGGCTGACGCGCCCAGCAAAGTTTTTGCCGAGACTGTCGTGCTGTTGGATTTGCTGGAAAAAAAAGCGGGTTGCATCGTCACGCAAGCGGGCTTGAAGCCCTTGCTGGAGAAGACGTTATTGAAAGACTATTCCGAATTTCCTTCGTGGGACGGGGCGCGCGACGCGGTGTTCGCGCTGCAGCGCGACGATTCTCGCGACGGCCATCCTGTGCGGGCGGTGGTGGACTCTTCCTTTGAAGTGAAGGGCGTAGGCAACGTGGCGTTGGGCGTGGTCGAGCGCGGCGTGTTGAAGGTGCACGACGAGCTGAAGGCGTTGCCTTGCGGCAAGCAGGTGGGCGTGAAGAGCATTCAAGTGCACGACGTGGACGTGAAGCAAGCAGTTGCCGGCGACAGGTTTGGCATCGCGTTCAAGGGCGCGAGCGTGGCTGACGTGGCGAGGGGCACGGTGCTCGGCGGTTTGGGGGATGTGACGCGCGAGGCGAAAGTTTCAATGCGCGCCAGCCCGTTCGCCGGCCAGCCTGTTGAGGCGAGCGAGTCGCTTCACGCGGTGGTGGGGTTGCAGTTCGTCGAGTGCCGCGTTTCTTCTGAAGTCGCGCCGGGCGCGGAAAAACAGGTGGAAGTTGTTTTCGAGCGGGATGTGGTGTTCGAGCCGGGAGAGGCGTGCCTCTTGTGCCGCTTGAACTCTAAAGGCAACCGGGCGGTCGCGTCGTTCAAGCTTTGAACCTTTTCTTCGCGGCTCGCCTACCGCGCTCGCCTCTCGAACCATTGTTGGCTGCGGCCAACAGGCCGTAAGGAGTTCCTTGCGGAAGCTTCACCAAAACGGTTCAGGATTGCCGTCCGGTTCATGTAACAAACGCCGCGGCGTTTGTGACACCAGCAAACCGCGGTTTGCTTGGTCGAATAACTTGATGTGCGAATCAATAGAAAGCCCTAGCCTTCAGGCAGGGGTAATTCACGGCACCCGACGCGAAGCCCATGCGTTTACGCTTGGGTCGGGCTCCGCGTCCCGTGCACGGGCAACAATTGATTCGCCGAATCAACTTGAAGCCCAGGCCTGCCGGCATTGGCAATTCACCGCAGGCGCTTTAAAGCACGCGCGCATTATTGTTTGAGTGGTTCTCGTGGGTTTCAAAAGCGTTTTCCTGTTCGTGCTGGCGGCAGCAGCAGTGGTAGAGCTTGCTTTCCTCGCGAGCGGCAGCGTTGCTTTCGCGATTGACGAGTACACTTACATGGATGCGGCGCGCGCCTTTGCTGCGGGCGATTACGCGGCTGCGCCGGAAGTGGCGCGGTTTCCGTTATTTCCGTTCTTGCTTTCGCCGTTCGCGTCAGGCGGGGCGGCTGGCTTGGAAGTTGCGGGAAGGCTTTTGAACTTGGCGTTCGCGCTGGCGGGCGTTCTCCTCGCAGTGTTGCTGGCGCGCGATTTGTACGGCGAGTCGGCCGGCTGGCTTGCTGGCGTGTTGTTGGCCAGTAATCCCATCTACCTTGCCTTGGCGGGGAAGACTCTCACCGAACCGTTGTTCACGCTCTTGTTCTTGTCGTTCGCGCTGTTGGCGGTAAAATCGCGCGAGAAGCCTTGGATGCTTGCCGCGGCGATGGGCGCATTCGCGTTGGCCTTCCAAGTCCGCTACACCGCGCTCGTCTTCCCATTGTTGCTGTTGGCGTTGTTGTGGCGGGAAGGCCGTTTGCGAAAGTCGCTGCCACAACTGGCGTTGGGCGTGGTGGTTGCCGTAGTGTTGCTGCTGCCTTTCGCGTTGTTGAGCAGCCAGTTGACTGGAAGTCCCTTTGGCTTGATAGAGTCGTTTTGGGGTTCGCAGGCGCGCGTTGATGCGAGTTTCTTTTCGCTGCCAGATAAGATTCCCAGCAACATTCTTGCGGTGGTGTTCGTCTTGTGCGCCTGCGCGCCGTTTTTCGTTGCCGCGTTGTTTTCCAACTCGCTGCGCTTGTCGCGCCGCGGTGTTTTCGAGCCGTTGTTGTTCGCATTCGGCTTTGCCTTGGCGCTCGAGTTGTACGCGCTTTTCAACTTTGCTTTGTTGCGTTACGTTGCAGTCGTCGTGCCTTTCGCCGCCGTCTTCGCGGCAGGTTGGGTTGCGAGCAACTCTCAAAAGCAACTGTTGGGAAGGCCATTGTCCTTCTGGGTGATGGCGGCGTGCGTGTTGAACCTCCTCCTTGCAGTTGGGGGTTTGGCTTTCGTCAACTTGTTTTACGGCAAGCACGTTGACTACCGCGCGGCGGGGTTGTTCATGGCCGGCAACTGTGAAAGCGTTTTCACGAACGTTCCCGGTGTTGCGAAGCATTACGTTTCGGGAGTAGCCAGCCACTTGCCGAGCGAGTTCGCGTCGCCGCCCGATTGTATTGCCGACAGTTCTTTCGACGCGTGGAACTACCGCGGCGCGTTCGGCGGCGATGGCTACCGCGAGGTTTTCGTTCACGGCGGCGTGACGGTCTTCAAGAGGGTTCCAGATGCTTGAGGTTGGCGACCGCATTAGCTTGGGCGAGCTGGCGGAAAGCAACGCGGTAAGCCTGCGCAAATTGCGCGAGTACGCGCGCGAAGACATACGATGTGTTCGTACAACGCAACCGCCGTGGCATTACCTGTGTTTCCAAGGTGGAGCCTGAGTTCATTGCGAACGCTCTCTTTGTTTTCGCGAGGGAGAATGGCTTTCGCAGTTCGGCTGTTGCAATTCGGCGTGCACTCGCGGATGATGGGCTGCGTAAAAAGTTTTATCGTCAACTCGTGTACTGCGTTCCCAGCTATTCAAGTGCGGGTCGTTTCCGCAGTTTATCCAATAAGTTTATCGAGTTCATCAAGGCCGGCGATTCGCGCCAACCCGTCGTGGTGGATTACGGTACTGGAACCGGCCATTACTCGCGTTATTTGGAGGCGAGGTTGCGGCGTGCGGGCTTGAAGCCTTGCGTTATTGCGACTGACCGCCTTGTTCTTGCCGAGGCGGCCAAGCGGCTTCGCGGCACGCGCGTGGCTCTCGTAGAGCGCGACTTGTCGAGAACCTCGTTGCTGGGCAGGCATTCGAAGGCCGACGCCGTGAGGCTGGGGGTAATGTTGCATTACAACACCTTGCCCGCCGCCAAGCGTTTGTTGCGCAACGCGGTTTCCAACTTGAAGACTGGCGGGATACTGTGCCACGCAAGCCACGGTTTTACTGGGGAAGGCGCGCTTTTCCGCAAGGTGGGGCGCAATGCGCTTGAAGTCGTGCACGTGCAGCGTTCGGAATAGTTTTTATCATGCAGCCGTTTATATCTTGCAGCCGTTTATGTTTAGCGAGTGGTGCGTTTGAAAAACCGTGTTGTCGCAGTCGTGCCGACTTTGAACGAGGAGGAGGGTCTTAGCCGCCTCCAACTTCGCATCTTTGACCATTGTTTACTCCTCCATTACTGCCAGCCGGCCGCGAGGCCGGCATAGCTGTTACGGAGTTTCAACGGTTATTACGTCTCAATAATATTGTTGGCCAAGTATTCTTCGAGTTTGTTTCCGAATTGGCTCAACTCTTTTTGGTCGGGCTTGCTTATGAACACGGGGTCCTGGTTGGCTTGGATGACGAGTTCTTGCAAGTGCTTGTTGAGGTTCCCGGTAGTCCGGGCGTATTCCGTTGCATAAGATGGTATTTTTAGGGCAACTGAAAGCTTTGTTTTTACCGCTTTTGGAGGGGCGACGTTCTCCAGCCCACCTTGGTGCGCCGATATTTTCTGTAGGTCCACTATGTCGCGCGACCTGACGAGCTGCTGCTTGCGCGTGAGGATAGCTCGTATTTTCTCGCAGAAAATCTCTTGAATCGAATAGCATGAGACGGTTAGCGAATCAAAGTAGTCTGCGGCCACGCTTCCATAAAGCGCCTCTCCTTCATTCCGTTTTCCGTCCTCGACGGGTATCGTTTTAAGCTTGATTTCTTCGATTGGGAATTTGAGTTCCTCCTTGAACGCCACGGTGATTTTGAGCTTGGACGCTCCGCCGTTTGGCTCTGGGGAGCTCAAGAAATAGTTCATTATGTTCCCGCTTTGCGAGCCTTTGACGCCTTTTACGTTAGCGTCCTCGTACCATTTCAAGCCCAACTCGTCCATGACTGGGACTATTACCCGGCTCCCGAAATCGTGTTCCTTTATCTTGCCGCCAGTCCATGTCAAGTCTATGTCTTCGCTGAAACGGTAGTAGCCGTAGTATGCCTTGACTAGGCAAGTTCCCCCCTTGAAAGCCAAGTGCTTTGATTCGGGGAGCGCGTATATCTTCCGAAGCATGTAGGTAATCCAAATATCCTTGTCTACTAGGGGGACTGGCAGGTTGTTGGTTCCCGCGAGGAACTCGGCGAATTTCCGCACTGTTTTTGGGTTGTATTTCATTTAATCAAGTCCGAAGAATTTCCTCAAGAACACGGCATATAGGCCGGGATACTTGTTTACGAGCGTTGAAGCGTTTTTCAGGAGTTTCTCCTCACCGCCCTTGGTCTTTGCCAATTCGCTAAGCACGGTTTTCGCGTAGTCAACGGACTCCTTGTTTCTCGCCCCGAAATACGCGTAGTCCAGCAGCGTGCGGCTGGGGTCACTGTACCTCATGACGCCCTTCTTTCTCACGTGCTTGTTGAATGGCACTCCCGACAACTGCTTGAACTTTATTGTCATTCCGGCAAACGAAGTAGCCCGGTTGACTCGTTTTTTTGAAATTACGGTTATGGTTACGTGGGATTGCTGCTCCCAAACGCCCGATAGCTTTAACGCAGTCGCAAGGCCGTAGTACCAGTCGGCCTTTAGTTTCAGGTTGCATGCCCTAGCCACGACTTCCAGGGGGTCTTCCTTAATTGTTTTCAGGTCTTTTTCTTCCCGGTTCCTAACGTAGTAAACGCCCTTGAATATTACGGGTTCGAGGACTTCGGCCCTGGTCAAGCCAACTAATACCGCGGTAAAGTCTATTTTCAGCAATTCACAAGCGGACTTGATGTTCTTGGTCTCGATTACCCTATCGTTCCGTTCCAATAGCACATTATAGACTTTGCCAGCAATACTATCAGAAAATGCCATTTTAACAACCGCATATAATGTTCGTTACTTATCAAAATAGATATATAAGCGCTACTATATAAGGATGTTCATTAAGCAAAGAGCATTGCGTTTGTTGCGCAACGCGGTTGCAGACTTGAAGCCGGGCGGGATACTGTGCCACGCCCGTTTCGGTTTTACGGGAGAGGGCGAGCTTCTCCGCAAGGTGGGGCGCAATACTCTTGAAGTCGTGCACGTGCAGCGTTCGGAATAGTTTTTATCATGCAGCCGTTTATATCTTGCAGCCGTTTATGTTTAGCGAGTGGTGCGCTTGAAAAACCGTGTTGTCGCAGTCGTGCCGACTTTGAACGAGGAGGAAGGCTTGCCGCGAGTGCTGGAAGGCCTCAAGCGGCAGGCTGTTGACGAGATTGTAGTGGTTGATGGCAACTCTACCGACCGCACTGCCGCGATTGCGCGCGCCTCCGGCGCAAGAGTGATTCTTCAGGACGGTCGGGGGAAGGGCAACGGCTTCAAGAGCTTCCTCGCAAAATTCCCGTTGCGCGACGAAGATTTTTACGTGATGCTTGACGGCGATGCGAGTTACGACCCTGCAGACATGCCGAAAGTCGTCGCCCGGCTGCGGGAGGGTTGCGACGTGGTGGCTGGCGCGAGGCGCTTTTACACGAAGGCAGCCCGCGATTTCGTGCACAACATCGGCAACCACGCCATTTCGCTGGCGGCGCGCCTGCTTTTTTGGCACGCGGCGCCGGATGTGTGCACGGGCTACTGGGGTTTTCGCGGAGGCGCCTTGCGGAAGATGAACATTACTGCGGAGCGGTTCGATTTGGAGGCCGACTTGTTTTCGCAAGCTTGCCGCCGTGGTTTGCGGTTCGAGTTCGTTCCCGTTTCCTACCGCCCGAGGCTGGGGGAGGGGAAGCTCTCGGCGCGCGACGGTTGGATGATTCTCAAGCGCCTGTTGAAAGGACGGTTTTCGTGACGCTCGCTGCAAAGTGTTTTTAAGCTTGCGAGGCGTTTTGCTATTACTTGCCCGCTTCGCGCGGGCGTTTTGGCTTGTTAGAGGGGGTTTACTGTGGATTCGCGTTTTGAAAGCGTAAAATGCAACTTGTGCGGCGCAGACGATTTCGACGTGTTGTACAAGGCGAAGCCGCCCGAGGCGCGCAGCGTGTCGAGCGGCAACTACGCGGCGGCCAGCTTTCACATCCTCGAGGATCAAGTGGTGCGCTGCAGGCAGTGCGGCTTGGTTTACATCAACCCGCGGCCGAAGAGCGAGACTATAGTCAAAGGTTACAGCGATGCGGTTGACGAGGCTTACGTCTCGCAGTTCGAAGGGCGTTACGCCACGTTCAGGCAGTGTTTGAAAGAGATTGAGAAAGCCTGCCCCCGCAAGGGGAGGGTTCTTGACGTGGGTTGCGCGGCCGGCATTTTCTTGAAGGCGGCGAAAGACTCGGGCTGGGAGACGGCAGGCGTGGAGCCTTCGCGTTGGCTGGCCGAGTGGGGCAACAACAAGTTTGGCGTGAACATCAAGCCCGGCACTCTCGAACAAGCACATTTTCCCGACAGTTATTTCGACGTTGTCACGTTGTGGGACGTGTTGGAGCACGTTCCCGACCCGGCGGCCACGTTGCGCGAGATTAACCGCATCCTCAAGCCCGGCGGAGTGATTGCCGTGAATTACCCTAACATCGGCAGCAACTTGGCGCGCGCTTTCGGCCGCAAGTGGTGGTTCCTGCTGTCCGTTCACCTCTACTATTTCGTGCCTAAGACCATTCGGGCGTTGTTGGAGAAGGAAGGGTTTTCAATGTTGCTGCACAAGCGGCATTTCCAACGGCTTCAAGTTGGTTACCTCGTTTCGCGCGTGAGGCCTTACAGCAAACTGGTTTTCAACGTCCTCAACCCGCTCGTCAACGCGTTGCGGCTGGCGGGCACGAATGTGCCTTACTACGCCAGCCAGTCGCTCGTGCTGGCGCGCAAGAAGAATTAACGCGGTGTTTGTAACTTGTCTAAGCGCATTGTAATCATTGGCGGGGGGATTACGGGGCTTACTGCCGGTTGGAAGTTGAGCGAGGCGGGCGCTAGCGTCGTGGTGCTCGAGCGCAAGGGCGAGGTGGGCGGCATTTCCGGGAGTTTCAAGCGCGGCGATTGCACGCTTGACTATGGGCCGCATAAGGTGTACACGCAGATTCCGGGTGTATTGGAAGAGTTTCGCGAGTTGCTGCGCGAGGATTTCATTGCCATTCCCAAGAGCCAGAAGCTCCTCGTGCGCGGGAGGTATTACGCTTTTCCCGTCAAGGTGCAGCAACTCCTCACCGGCATGAGCCCCGTGCTCGCCGCGCGTTGCGGCGTGGCTTACGCCGTGGCCATCGGCCGTCGCGTGGTGGCGCCGCTTCCGGACGTGAATTACGAAAACTTTTTGCTCAACCGTTTCGGTACTGTCGTCTACAAGCTTTTGTTCGAGCCTTACGCCTGGAAAGTGTGGGGCGACCCTAAGTTATTGAGCAGCGATTTGGCGAAGGCGCGCGTGAGCGTACCGTCTCTCGGCGAGTTGTTGAAGCGAGTTGTTATGGGTGACGGGGACAACCGCGAGTTGAGCGCGAAGACTTTCTACTATCCCCGCAAGGGTTTCGGCGAGGTTTGCGACAAGCTCGCCGAGCGCATTCGCAGTCACGGGGGCGAGGTGCTCACCAGCTGCACGGCCACGCGCATAGTGGTTTCCGACGGCGGCGTGTCGCAAGTCGAGTACTCGACGGGCGGCGTTGCCAAGCGCGTGGACGCCAGCTTCGTTCTCTCTACCGTTCCGGTGAACGAACTTCCGGGAATGATTTTTCCCCTCCCTCCTTCCACCGTGTTGGATGCGGCTTCGCGCCTCAAGTGGCGCAGCGTGATACTCGTTTACATCGTGGCTGCCAAAGACCGGCTTTTCCAGGAGAACTGGCTGTTCTTTCCCGAGCGCGAGTTTTGCTTCAACCGCGTGAGCGAGCAAAAGGGCTTCAACCCCGAGCTCGTGCCCGCCGGCAAGACGGTGCTTTGCTGCGAGATAACTTGCGACTTTCTCGACGCAAACTGGCGCGCTGCCGACGCCGAGCTTTTCGAGCGCGTAACTGTGGATTTGGAGAAGGCGCGCATACTCTCGCGCGGCGACGTCGTCACGCGCGAGTGCTTCACCGTGAAGTTGAAGGATCCTTACCCGCTTTATTCTCTCGACTATTCGCAGAATTTAAGCAAGGTTTTGGGCTACTCGGATTCTATCAAAGGGTTGATGACGCTCGGACGCTTGGGGTTGTTCAACTACAACAACACCGACCACTGCGTGGACATGGCGCGCAAGGCGGCGGATCACATTCTTTCCAACCGCAGCGTGGAAGAGTGGAAGGCGCAGCGCGAGGTTTTCAAGAAGTACGTCATCGTCGACTAGCGGTTTGCGCCTCGCAGCTTCAAGAGTTTTTCAAGCATTTCTACGGCTTGCGCGAGCTGTGGGCGGACTTGGTTCGAGTGCACTCCGGAAGTGCTTCTTGCCGCCAGCGCTTGCAACGTTTTCACCGCGTCTGCCGCCTGCGGCCCCAGCACTTCGAGTTTCGCGGCGCGTTCGAACGTCTGTTGGGAAAGTATCCTTGCTTCGTTGCCGGTAAGCGTCCTTCCGCTAGTTTTATCAAAGTAAGCTTGTTCTCTGCGCAGCGTATTCACGGCGGCGGCAAGCGCCTCGTCCTCTTCCTTCATCCTCGCTCGCGCCCAGCACTCAATGTTGCTGAAGCGCCGTTGCTGGAGCCTCAAGCTTTCGTTCTCTGCCGCGAGAAGCTGCTTGACGCGTTCGGGCGCGAGCGACTTTCGCGCTGCCGGCCAATTGCCTTCCCGCACGAGTTCTATCGCGCCTTTCACGCGCCTCACGCCGCGATACTTTTCCATTTCGGCTCGCAAGCCGCGCGCCTTTCCTGTGAGTTCTTCCTGCAACTTTCTTGCGCGCGCCTCTTGCTTCGCTTGCAGCCCCTGCCAGTGTTCGGGGTTGCCGCCGCGCCGCGTTGCAGCTTCGGCTTTCGCCGCGTGTGCCTTCGCTTTTTCTTCCGCAGCAGTTATCCTCGCGCGGCCTGTCGAGATTGTCGCGTCGAACTTCGCGCGCAGTTTTTCCACGCCGCCTTGCGCGACGAACTTTGCGGCCGCGGCCTTCTCGCGCGATTCTTTCTCGAGCGCGGCTTTCTTGCGTTCTCCCGCCTGCAGGGCATCCCGCTCCGCGTCGTTTAACCCCGCGCGTTTTTCCTTTCGCCTCCACGCAGCGATGCTTCGCGCAGTCGCACGCGCCTGCTGCAGCGCCCTTTCAGCTTCAACTTGCGGCGGCAAGTATCCCAGCAGCCGGTGGCGCACTTCGCGCGCGGCTCGCGTCGCGTGCATTTCTGCTTCTTCAAGCATTCGCGCGAACTCTTCGCGTTGTTGGGGTTGCGAGCCTTTCTCTAGCGACGGGAGGGTGGCGTGAATCCTGTGCGCAAGCAGCATGAGGCGCGTATTCGCCGTGTAACGCGAGCGTATTTCCTCGCCCGTGTGAATTGCTTGCCGTGCGACGTGCCGCAAGTCGGGCAGAGTGTGCGTGACGAGGCTGCCGCCGTGGCCGTGCGTGACGTACCACTTGCCGTCGCGCGCAGGCCTGATTCCCAACTCGCTTGGCGGCGGCACGGTGACTTTCCCGCCTAGCCGCGTGAGTCCCGCAACGCGTTTTGTCTTCGCAACGCATTTCGCTTGAGGCATGAATTGAGCTATATCCTGCGCGTTTTTATTGGTTGCGGCGTTTATTGTGGCATGTAGTTCCTGGATTTATTGACAGCAATAGGATTTGGTAATCGGTTTTGCACGC
>JBBSWX010000085.1:0-1962 GCA_038046065.1 Microcaldota archaeon
TGAACGGCGACTGTTGGATAAACTCCACGTGCACGATGGCCGGCCAGTACAACTTTACGAACCTAGTAGTAAACAACTCGGCGATAGTATTCGTCGTTGCGTACGACAATACCGGCTACTCGCTGGCGACCAGGACTGCCACCGAAGCGAACGGGTGGAACGGCACGGGAATGCTGGTGCTTAACGTCACGGGGTACGCCGGAATCGCCGCGGGCGCGTCAATAAACGCGAATGGAGTTGGCTACGCGGGCAACGGCACGCCCGGCAACGGCACGGGAGGCGGCAATTCAACCTCAAACAACTGTGGGGGTGGCGGTGGGCACGGCGGCTTGGGCGGCAACAGCAGCGCTGGTTGCGGCGCAGTGGCGTCAGGCGGCGTCTCTTACGACTTGCCTTTCACTCCAAGCGACTTGGGCAGCGGAGGCGGCGGCGCAACGCCAGGCTCGGGAGGCGGCGCGGTAGTAATAACCGCCAACCAATTCCAGCTTAACGGATCCATAAACGCCAATGGTTCCAACCCTACTGGTGGAACCACGGGTGGCGGCGGCTCGGGAGGCACAGTCAAGATAGAAACGAACTCTACGAGCGGGTACGGCTGGATTAACGCCGCAGGCGGCTTGGGCGCAGGCTCGCACGGCGGCGGGGGAGGCGGCGGAAGGATTGCAATACTCTTCAACACCACCCACGGTTTTTACGCCAACAACACGAACGTAACCGGCGGTTCAGGCATCAACTACGGCCAGACTGGAACGGTGATAGTAGTAAACCGCAGCGCATCGGACGCTTGGGTCGTGAACAACTTCACGCTCCGCGGCAATGAAGGGGTTAACTACGACTTGACGCCAAGATACGACGGAATATACCTACTCGGAAACTTCAACGTGACAAACGGCGCGACAACGCAATTCGCCAACAACCACTCGGGCGACAACGCGCAAGGCATAACCTTGAACTTGACCGGAAACTTCACGCTCGAAACAAACGCAATCCTAAACGGCACCGGCCAAGGATTCCCCGGCAGCACCAGCAGCAGCACGCGCGGACAAGGCCCAAGCGCAGGAAGCGCAACTGCGGGCGTAGGCAGCGGAGGAGGAAACGGCGGCGAAGGAGGCAACGCAAGCAACTCAGGAATAGCGCTAGGAGGCAACTACACCGGAAACCCATTCCACCCAACAACCCCCGGATCGGGAGGCGGAGGCGAAATTGGAGGAAGCGGCGGCGCAGCAATCAAAATAATCGCGCAAACCACAACCCTAAACGGAAACATAACCGCAAACGGACAAAACGGCGTCAGCACTTACGGCGGAGGCGGCGCAGGCGGAAGCATACTAATCACGACCGAAAACATCACGGGAACAGGCTACATATTCGCAACAGGCGGAAACGGCGCGTTAACCGGAAGCCTTTCGGGAGGCGGCGGAGGCGGCAGGATAGCAATACACTACAACAACACCAACACTTACTTCAACAACCGCACCAACGTGACCGGCGGAGTGGGCGGCTACCAAAACGGGAGGACGGGCACTGCAATAACCATAAACAACCCCAACCGCGACGCGTGGGCGTACACCAACTTCACGCTGCGAAGCACCGAAGGCGCGAACAACGACTTGACGCCAAGATACGACGGAAAGTACTTCTTAAACAACTTCAACATAACCAACGGCGCAACAGTACTATTTGTAAACAACCACTCGGGCGACAACGCGCAAGGCATAACCCTCAACCTAACCGGAAACTTCACGCTCGAAACAAACGCAATACTAACCGGCACCGCACTAGGATTCCCCGGCAGCGGCGGCACGCGCGGACAAGGACCAAGCGCAGGAACTTATATCACAAACACAGGCAGCGGGGGAGGAAACGGCGGGGAAGGAGGCAACGCAAGCAACTCAGGAATAGCGCTCGGAGGCAACTACACCGGAAACCCATTCCACCCAACAACCCCCGGATCGGGAGGCG
>JBBSWX010000086.1:0-11894 GCA_038046065.1 Microcaldota archaeon
CAAACCGCGGGAAGCAACGTGACAGTAACGGCGCGCGCCTTCGACAAGTACGGCAACCGCGCGGCGGACGGCACGGAAATAAACTTTGCGGCAAGCGCGGGAAGCATAACCTTTGCTGCAACCACGGCGGCAGGAATTGCTTTCGCGCAACTCAACCACAAGACTGCCAGCGCGGTGCAGGTAACCGCGGCATTCAACGCAACCGCGCTCGCAACTTCCACGGCATCGTTCATCGCAGGCTCGGCAGCACGCGCCATACTGCAGGCAACGCCAAACGAGACTACTACCGGAACGAACGCAACCGTAACTGCTTTCGTCACCGACGCGTTCGGCAACCAAGTGGCTGACGGCACGCAATTCAACTTCACGGCCACCGACGGCGCGTCAATCACTGCAACGAACACTACCTTCCGCGGGAACGTCGAGGCGCAACTCACGCACGCCAACCCCGCAACCGTAACCGCGGCAATAACGCGGGACGGCATTGCGCTCAACAACACGACCATTGCGTTCAAGTCGGGCGCGCCCGCAAGCGCACAAATAGCCGCCTTCCCCGGCGTTCAAACTGCAGGCGTAAACGCCACGATAAGCGTAACGAACATAACGGACGAAACTGGAAGGAACGCCACCGACGGGTATGAGATAACGTTCATCGCCAGCAGCGGGACAATCACGCCCAACAACAACACGCAAGGCGCGCAGGCAACCGCCCAATTAAGTTCTATGCACGCCGGCACCACCCTCATTGAAGCGCGCCACGCGGGAACCGTGCTCGCGACGGTGGTCGTGCAATACATTCCCGCCAGCCCGCAGCAGGCTAAAGTAAGCGCCAACGCAACTGCGGTAACCGCTGGCGGCGCCGTGGAAATACCCGTGCAAGAAATTACTGACGCGTTCGGCAACACCGTAGCGAACGGCACGCAACTTTCTTTCGCGACGACCTTAGGGACGATAGCATACTCGAAGCCAGTGTGGAACGGCGAGAGCGCAGCAATGGCGTCAAGCAAAGTCTCCGGAACGGCAGTCGTAACAGTCTCTTTTCAAGGAAACGAGCTCGGCAACGCCACGATAACGTTCGCACGCGCGCCAGTCTCGGTTGTGACGGCTTTCGCCAACGCCACGCGCACCCCGGCAGGAACGCAAGTGCTCGTAACGATAAACGCGACTGACGCGTTCGGCAACCCCGCCGCGGAGGGCACGCCCGCAGCGTTTTACACCACGCACGGCAGCATCACTCCCAGCAACGCCACGAAGAACGGCATTGCGACGGCAACAATCTACGCAAACACTCCCGGCACCGCCACGGTAAGCGGGGTTGTAAACGGCACGGCCACCGCCAACTTCACGCTAGAATTCCTGCCTGCGTGCAGCATCACCGCCACGCCCTCCCAAGCGCGCGGCGCGTTCCAAAGCCTCGTGCTAGTCAACTTCACGGCCGCAGCCACCCAACTGCCCACTGCCACGATTGACTGCGGCACGAAAACGAAAATCGCGCCCCTCGCAGGCGATTACACTGCAGTGCTGTGCGACTACCCGGCAGTAGCCACGCAAACCGCGTACGCTATAACGGCAAGCTCTGGCAGCGTGGCCTGCACAACCACCGTAACCGTGCAGCCTTGAAAAGCCCGCCGGCAGTAAAGTTGGCGCGCGCCGTTCTTTCCGACAGCCCGCACGCTTTATCTCTTTTTGCCGCGTAAGCACGCTTATGGACATTGCCGGCGTTGACGAGGCGGGCCGCGGGTGCGTGATAGGCCCGCTCGTGATATGCGCCTTCGCCTGCAACGCGGAAGTGGAAAAGACCTTGCGGCCAATGGGCGTGCGCGACTCGAAGGAAGTGCCGCAGGAAGAACGCGTCAAGCTTTACACCCAGCTGAAGAAGCTCGGCAAGTTCACGGTAGACGCTATAACCGCAGAGTTAATCACGCAAAAAATGCGCGCCAAAATCTCGCTGAACGATGTCGAGGCGAAAAGCGCATCCCTGCTGCTCAAGCGGCTGCACGAGAAAATCGCTTTCGAACGCGCGTACGTAGACTCGCCCGACCCGCGGCCGGAAAAATTCGAGCAGCGCATCCGAAAGCACGCCAACCACGCGTTTGCGATAGTAAGCCGCAACAAGGCCGACCGCGACTTTCCGGTGGTGGGTGCCGCCTCGATAATCGCGAAAGCAATCCGCGAGGAAGAGCTCGCCGCCATCAAGAAACAGCTTGCCGCCGCGGGGCTGCAAGGGGATTTAGGCACAGGCTACTCGCACGACGCGCGCACCATAAAGTTCTTGAACGAAAACTGGAGCAACCCTGCCCTAAAGCCGTTCGTAAGATGGGAGTGGGCAACTGCCAAGAACGTGCAAACGCGGCAGATGGACTTGGGAAAGTTCCTCTAGCCCGCCTAGCGCAACAAGAGCGCCAGCGCCACGACGAGCACTATCACGCTGGAAAGCCCGCTCAAACCGCCCAGCGGCATGAAATCCAAGGCAACCGCAATCAACAGCGCAGCTGCAAGGTACTTCGAATCGAGGTACTTGTCAAGCTTAGCCATTCAAAACGCCTAAAGGTTCTCCACGCGCGGAGCCAGGTAGTAAGCCAAATGCGCCTTGCCGCCAATGTCGTAAGACACGCGCACAGGCAAATCGCCCTTCAACTCGACGAGCACCGGAGCGTCGTCCGGGCAGGCGCGCGTCATATCCTCTAGGTACTCCAGCGGAAACATTGCGCGCGCGGGCGCCGAAGCCTTCAGCTCGACGACGCTAGCCGCGTCCTTGCGCGTTTCTATCGTCGTCTCGCCCCCATCGCCGCGCGCCTCGACGACAAAGTCTTGCTCGCGGCACGCCAGCACGACGTGCGAAGAGAAGAGAGCCGCGTCGCGCAGCATTTCCTTGAACGCGCCGCCACGCATCTTGACCGACGCGTCGAACGCTATCTTAGGCTCTTTAGGCGCCGCGCCCCCCAAGTCAAGCAGGGGCATGCGGAACTTGCGGCGGCTCTCGCCAGCGAACTCGAGCGAAAACTTGTTTTCCTTCTCTTCCATCGCCACCGTGAGCTTCTCATCGCCGCGCGACCGCGCGAGAACCTTCCCGAAATCCACGATGTTCACGCCCAGCGTGACCGCGTCGCCAGCGTCAAGCGTCTCGAACGACTCGCGCGGCATCGAAAAATCTACGAGCGCGATTTGCGACGGGTCCATACTCCGCAAGTGCAGGCCTTTCGCGGAAAGCTCGAAATTGCCTTCATCAACAAGGTTGGCGATGGCGTCAACGCAAGACTTGAAAAACTTCGCATCCGAAACGACAAACTCCATAAACAACCACCTGGAACGAGTTGCTTAAGCATTGTAACACTTAAAAAACCTGCTTACAGCGCCGGGTTCAATTTCCGCCCGTGACAAGCACCTTACAGCCTTCCGGCTCGTCAAACTGCATGAACAGGAACAGCTTAAGGAAACCCGCGAGGGGCGCGCGCATTACCACCGCGCCGTGCACGTCCGCGCGGGGCACGATGCCGATGCCAGCCTCTTGGTCCAACCCGAGGTTGTTGTCGCCCTTCGTCAGGAAAAACTCGTGCGTGCCATTAACCACCCGAAGGAACGCCCGGTGCACCACGAGGCCGTACGCGCGCGGCGTGGCGTCGAAAACAATCACGTCGTTCGAAGAGTTGGCAGCAAAAAACTTGCCCACGACGGTGACGCCCGTAGTGCAGGCGCGCTCGAACTGCTCGCCCTTCAACGCAAGCGTGCAGGCAGCCTTCTGTAAAGTCGCGCCTTGAAGCGCCGCTTCAACCGGCCCGTCAACGAAAACTGTGGGCGCGGCCACCTCGCGGCCGGCGACGACTATGAAATCCCCGCGTTCAAGCACGGGAAGCATGCTGCAGGAAGTCACGACGTCTAGCGGCGCGGCCGTCGAAAGGACGAACTGCAAAACAAACCACGCCCCTGCCGCCAAGGCAACTGCGCCCACCAGCTCCAACAACGACGACTTGACGCCCTTCGCGTCCCACTTGCAAGGCGCGGCGTCAAACAAAAACAGTAGCAATATCGCGGCGAAGCCCGCCATGGAAAAAACGGGGTTGCGCGTAAAGTAGAAAGCGAGTATGCACGCGGCCAGCGCGCCACCGAGCAGCCAGTCCGCATTCACCCCGAAAACTTTTGCATTCACAAGCAACCACTTGCACGAGATAAGCGCCTGAAGCTTAATAGGCGTATAGCCCGCACGCGAAGCGCTTCAGCCGTTCGCGCAGTTCATTCCTTAAGGTGCTTGCAGCTGTGAGGACAGTTGCACTTGCGGCCGCCCCGCCAAGCGAAGTACACGGCCAAACCAAGGATTAGCAGGAGAGTAAGCCCATCCACAAGGATGCCTCATTCACTTTTCTTTAGACAAAGACTTCAAGACCGCGGCGACATCTTCCTCAACGGCCTTCACAGCCGCCTCGAGCGCCTCTTTAGGCGAGGATGCCTTCACGCGAATCACGGGGTTGCCGGCTAACGGGTGCTCGAGCGAGTACGCCGCGAAATCAACCTTGCCTTCGTAAAGCTTCTCGACAATAAAACCCGCGAGCCCCTCATCCATGCCCATGAACTTTACTTCCAAAAAATCTTTTTCCTTAGCGAGAACTTCAGCCTGCATACCTTACACCTCACTGTTCGGGAACCTTGCGCCTCTCGCGGCTCGGGCACTTGGGGCAATAGAACCAACCGTCGCGGTAGTTCATGCCACTCCGGCAGCGAGAGCAGTAAGCCTTCACCACACCCAAATCGCTGCCCTTCAACGTAAGGTAAGTGCCAAGCGGCTTTACCTCAAGGACGCGCGCGCGAATGACGTCACCCACGCGCAGGTAGTCGCGAAACTTCTCGACGTAACTCGGCATTATCTCGGAAACGCGCAAGTAAGCGGAATCAGTATGGGAAACCGGCGAAACGCAGCCTTGCGGCACCGCCGCGAAGCGAACTATGGCAATAGACTCCATGAGGTTCTCTACCACGCCGTACGCCACGTCACCCTGCGTGGCGCGCCTCACGCCCCTGCGCGCCGTAACGCCAACAGTGCGCGACGCTGCGTCCTCCAGCTTGACGCCCGCAGCCTCGGCGTAAATCACGCCGTCCTGCTCGAACGCATTAGCGCCGGCAACGAATTCTTCAGAAAAGCCCAGCTGGTCGCCGGGCAAAACACGTTCAACCATTATAAGTTGCAACTCGCCGCCCGCACGGAAGCGCGGGTTGAATATCATTTGGCTGCCCGCGGCTTAAAAAGCATTGGCATACCAACTCACGGTACTAGCGCCAACCCGCGCACGCCGCGAAAGTGCCGGTCGAAACTCACCATCTTAGCGCCGCGGCTTGCGGCAACTGCCACGATGAAACAATCGGTAAAACTAAGTTCACTCGATTTGGCGAACAACGCCCAAGCCGCCTTGAACGCGGCGTCATCGGACGGGACGAACTCAAAGCCCGAGTTGAGGAGCCACTCGCCCAGCCGCAAGGCATTCTCCTTCCCGCTGCGAGCCAGCGCGAGCGTGACCGCCTCGTCAAACACGTATTCCGGAAGCAACAAACGCCCGAACTCTCCCTTCCCCGCACGTTCCATCAACCGCCGCGCATCCGCGTGCCTCTCGTCGCCAGAGTTGTGGAACGCGACGAGCACGGACGTGTCAATTACCGCACTCATCTTTCCCACCCGTACAACACTGCGTCCACGCTCGCACTCAGCTTTGCGCTGCCCTTGCCGTAACTAACCGGCTTGAGGCCAAGCAACGGCATGCGACCCACGGGCGCAGCCTCCGCCTGCTTGGCGAACAGCTTGAACGCCGCGGTAACCGCCTCGCCCATGCGCAGCCCCTGCCGCGCAACCACGGCCTTGAACTCACGGAACGCAACGTCGTCAACATCACGAAAACTCACCGTCGAACCCAACGCAACCACCGAAATGTATTACAAGTTTACTTGTATAAAAAGTTTACGCACGGCCATTACGAGACACACCTCGCCGTAATTCGCTCCCCTGCGAAAGCCCGCCGCAGGCAAACGCGCGAACAACGGATATAAAGACGGCCGCTAGAAAACAACTATGCCGTATCGAGTGAAGTTGCGCAATGCCGAAAACCTTCCATTTACTGGCAAGCCTAAAGGCTTCACGCTAAAACGAAGTGATGATGAAACAGCTACTGATGCAGTAACCCTGTCGTTCACAGTTGATAGAACTCTCGACGGAAAACGACACTACGATAAACACGGGTTTCGTAGACCGATCGAATACAATGAATACAACTACGACGCGGCAGATGCGCAAAAACACGAGTGGCGGTTAGATAATAGTAGGCCAATTTCACCTAAGTTTCGCGATTTTTTTATAACGCAAGTAATTCCGTTGGCGCTGCGGCACGGCGGCGCGTTCATAAAAGACCCTGAAGGCGGCGGAGGCGGCAACATAACCCGCATCGGCGTCAGAAACGGGTTCCTAACGTTGCAAACGACCAATAAAGCCCTTCGTGAAAACATCAAAGAAATGCTGCAGGAAATGGCCATAACCCGGCGCTTGAAAGACAGCCCGAACTATTGCATAACCTACTTGCCCGGATTCATCCCGAGCCGTCGTCAATTACGCATTGAAAGGCTGGCGGCGCTTCGCGCCCCGCTAGTATTTGGCAGAGCCGACGCGGTTGACGAGCGGACATTAACAGGAGTAACAAATGCTATAGCCTGCTTGGCTGCAAACCCGCCGCAGCTACGCTTGTTAATCGCCCCTGAAATCCGGCACTTGAAACTAGGGAGACGCCCGCTTGAAATAAGGCTGCTCGTCCAAAGAAGGGGCAACCGATACGCAGTCACCGGCCATTACGCCAAGGTTGGTGGAACTACCATCGCAAGCAACATCGGCCAAGGCGGAAGAATACTACCGTCGCAAGCCGCGTTGAGCCAAGCAATAACACAATTCAATCCGATGATTACCGCGGAAAAGGCTAGCAAGGAAGCGGTGGTTTTTTTGCGAGAGGCGGAAAGCCTTGCTGAAACGCTTTTCAACAAAGAACTCGAGATAAACCACGCGCCAACATATACGTATGGCTCCGCAGATTGCCGTGAGTTCATCCAGCCGCCAATATTGTCAACTGTAGACGTGGTGGCCGAACCACAGGACGGCCGAATCAACCCCGTAGTCATGGAATGGCACGCCACTGGAAGATTCGGGCTGAAAGACGACGCTAGAAACGGCGACATACCCCCCGAACACTGGAATAGAATGATAGCCATCCACTCGCGCAACATCGACCGGTTATTCAGGTCTGCACTGCGCGCCCTCCCCGAAAAGCCCGGCCGCTAACTGTTTTTATACCTGCAGCCACCGAAGAGAAAACGTGAGAAAAGAGAAAACGCGAAAAATGAGAATGGAAAACTAAAGAGAAGGAGAGATGGTCGGGCGTGGCACAAAAAACATTCGTTTCGGAACTCAAGGAAGGCCAGCTCGTCGACTCGGCGTTCAGCGTAAAGTACAAGCGCGGCGTGGCAGAGTACGGCAACGGCAAAGGCTGGTACTTTTCCATCGGGGCGAGCGACAAGACGGGCGAGATCGAGGTGACGTACTGGGGCGGCGCCAGCCGCGAGGCGGTGCAGAAAGTGCACGACTCGGTGAAGGAAGGCGGAGTGGCGCGCGTGCAAGGCATCGTCGGCAACTGGAAGGATCGGAAGAAGATTGACATTAACGAAGGGAAGGGAACCATCTCGCAAGCCGCGTTCTTCAACCCCGAAGACTTCCTGCCGCGCGGCGAGAAAGACGTGGAGGAAATGTACGCAAAACTCCTGCAACTTGTCGACGGCATCAAAGACAACGGCACTCGCAAGCTCCTCAACGCCTTCTTTCGCGACGAAGAGTTCGCCGAAACGTTCAAACGCGCGCCCGCCGCCATGCAGCTGCACCACGCGTGGCTCGGCGGCCTGCTCGAACACTCGCTCAACGTTGCCACCACGTGCAAGACCGTCGCCGGCAATTACGACGGGATTAACGAAGACCTGCTCGTCGCAGGCGCACTGCTGCACGACGTGGGAAAGCTTCACGAGTATGAAGTGACTACCAGCATCAAAGTGAGCGAGGCGGGAATGCTGCGCGGCCACGTAGTGATGGGCGAAGAGATGGTGCGCGCCAAGGCAGGGAACTTGCCGGAACTCGGTGAGACAACGCTCCTCAAGTTATCTCACATACTGCTTTCCCACCACGGCGAGGGCGACAAGGGCGCGCCCAAGAAGCCAATGATAGTTGAAGCGGCGCTCGTGCATTACGCGGATGAGATGGATGCGAAGGCAAGCCAGTTCGCCCGCATACGGAAGGAAACCACGTCGGAAGACTTCCGCGTGTACGACAAGCACTGGGGAGAAGTTTACCTGAAATAAACTTCAGCCAAGGAACTTCAGCTTGGAGTTCAGCGCGCTGGCCAGGTCGCTTAGTTCCGTTGGCAGGAGTATCTTGGTGCTCTTGCCTTCGCCAAGCTTCTTCAAAGTTTCTAGGTAAAGGTAAGACATCGTGTTGGGGTCGAGCTTGCTCGCTGCCTCGTTCACCGTCTCGAGCGCAATCTTCCGCGCTTCGGCCTCGATGCGCACGCGCGCCTTGAACTCGTCCGCAGACTTGCGGCGCGTCATGCTCTCCAGCAGCGCGGGCGGCAGGATGAGTTTCTCAAGCTCTACGCGAATAACCGCCACGCCCCACTTTTGCTCGAACTGCGCGAGCCTCTGGCGCACGAGGATGTTCACGTCCTCGGTCTTCTCCAGAAGCTCTTCAAGCGCCATCTTGCCCACTATAGTGCGAAGCTCGGAAATCACCACGTCGGCAATGGCCTTGTCGAAGTTCTTTACCTCCACGACCGACTTCTTGGCGTCCACCACCTTCACGAGGAGCATTGTGTCAACCGTAACGCCCACGTTGTCGCGCGTGATTATCTGGGCGGGAGGCACGTCAAGCGGGCGGTCGCGCATGTCCACGCGAGTGAGAGTCTCTAGGCTGGGAAGATAGAAGAACAAGCCCGGCGACAGCGTGCGGTGAAACTTGCCGAAGCGGAACACCACGCCCCGCTCGAACTCGAGAATTTGCTCGGCAGCAGGAAAGAGCCACGCAAGAATCGCCAGTAGGATCAACGCGGCTATGGCGACCGGCAGCTGCACGCGCGCCACGCCCACCATGCCTAACGCGAGCAGCAATGCCGCAGCTATGACGAGTATGAAGACGAGGGCGCGCTTTTGAACCATCAGAGCCACTAACTCCAAGCCATTTCCAAACTATTTGCAAATATGTAATAACTGAACGGTAGTTATTATGCACGGGACGGCTTTTAATGGCGATGCCTACGCTGCCACAGCCGCCCGCGCCGCCACGGCCTGCGCCGCCACAGCCGCCCGCGCCGCCACGGCCTGCGCCGCCATAGTCGCCTGCGCCTTCACGGCCGCCGCGGCGGTTGTTGCAGGTTATTTAAACACGGCCGGCGTAGGTTAGTATTGATGCCAAATGCCTGAAGCAAAGCGCCTGCTGGTGTTGTGCGTCGACGTGGATGCAGACCTGCACGAGAAAGCAAAGCTGCGCGGCCCAGTCGTAGGAAGGAAAGCCAACGTGGAAGCGGCGACGAAGCTCGCCGTGGCCGACCCCGAGGAAGTGGACGCCAACGCGATGTTCAAGGCCGTAAAGCTGCACGACGACCTCGCCAAGGAACACACCGTCGAGATAGCAACGCTCACCGGCAGCCGGCACCTCGGCTACGCGGCAGACCGCGAAATCGTACAGCAACTCGAAAAAGTCATCGGCGACTTCAAGCCCGAGGCGTGCGTCTTCGTGACTGACGGCGCGAGCGACGAACGCATCCTCCCGCTAATCCAGTCGCGCGTGAAAATCAACTCCGTGCACGCCGTGTACGTCAAGCAAGAAAAAGACTTGGAAAAGACGTACTTCATAATACTCGACAAACTCAAGGAACCGAGCTTCGCGCGCATCGTCTTCGGCATTCCCGGCATCGCGCTCCTATTGTACTTCCTCGTCGGCACTGAAGGCATAAGGTACTTCATCGGCCTGCTCGGGGCGTACCTCATACTGCGCGGCGCGGGAATCGAAGACTGGCTGGCGCGCAGCGCCGCCAACACAAAACTTTCGTTCGACCGCGTATCAAGCGTCTTCTACTTCGCAGCCGTGCCGCTCGCGCTCGTCGCCATTGGCATAGCCACCTCGAAAGCCGCGTCGAGCGAAGCGGGCGACGTGGTAAAGATTGCCGCTGCGTTCGTTAAGGAACTGTTCCTCCTCATAATCGCGCTGCTCATCAGCGTCGTGGGCAACACTCTCGAGGCGTACTACGAAAAGAAGAGCCACACCTACCCCGACCAGCTCATCAACGCCAGCGCGATAATCCTCCTGTGGCTAATGTTCAACACGGCGGCAGACTGGATACTCGGCAACAGCAGCTTCGCCGACTTCTTCAGCGCCCTCCTCCTAATCGTCGTCGTCATGTTCCTAGTCATCACGCTCGCCAAGGAATTCCGCAAGAACATAATCTCCAAAATGCACATGGAAGGCCGGGAAGTGTACACGGAGCTAGGCACGCTCCTCGGCAAAGTAGTCGGCATAAACAAGCGCAAGGCCACGTTCATCATCGAAACTGAAAACGGCCAAAAGATAGACTTGGACTTCGACCGCATCTCCAACCTAGGCGAGAAGATAATCATACGCTACTGACGCACTAATGAAACGAAATGAAAAACGAGGCACTGCAAAAATGATAACCCCCCAAGACTTGAAGGCGTCGCTCGCCAACGCGGTGTTCTGGACCGGCGTGCTTGCCATAATCACAACTGCAATCGCAGGCAGCTACCAGCTCGCCCTCGTCGCGGCGGCAGTGCTGCTCATCGACGTCGCGCTCATCGCCCTGCTGCCAAGGCAGCTCACCGCACTCGCGCGCAGCAAGCCCAACAACGGGACGGTCGCTTTCCAAATAACGCCGCTCAACTACCCCAAGGTGCTCGACGCCGACTTGAACGACTTTGCGCCGGAATTCTTGCGCCTCGACATATTCAGCAACGGCCAAAGCGTCTTTTCCGGCAACCTCGCGCGCGACACGTTCAAAGGCCTGCGCGACGCGCTGAACGCCGCCCTCGCCAAACAACTGCCGCAACTCGCGCCAGCCCGAAAGGTTGAAAAAACCTCGCGCCCTAATGCCAAGCGGTGAAAACAATGCCCGCTACCAAGAAAAAGCCCGCGAAAAAGAAAGGCTGCTGTTGCTGCTGCTAAAGCACAACCTCAAAAACAAAGCGAAAAGGCCCCAGCGCGAGCCATAAGACGACGCGTGCGAAAGGAATAAGTTCCCACCCTCCAAAATGCTTTCGGCAAGAGCAACATGACTGCACGCAGAGGAAGGCCGACGCTCGAGCGCGCCCTTGAGATCCACCGTTACGTCCCGTGGCCGCCGGAAGCCAGCCGCGCCGCGTTCAAGGCAATACGCGCGGCAGGCGACGAGCTGCAAAGAACAAACAGCCAGTTCCTAAGCTTCCTCATCGTCGGCAGCAGGACGAAAGGCACCGGCAGGCACGACGACGCAAAGTGCAGCGACGTGGACATAATCCCCGTGTTCCGCACGCTCAAGCGCTTTAACACCGCAGGCAACGACCGTGCGCACGCATCAAAAATAGCCGAGCGACAGTTCGACAACCTACGGCTAGAGCGAATATCGCCCCACCTGCTTGCGCCCATATACGCCAGCAATCCCGCCCTAACGCCAGCCCAAACGGCGCACCTCTTCCTCCTCGCAACGCACCCCGAGATAGACGAAACGCGCAGGCAAGTAATACGCGACAAACACGCCCAAAGAATATGGCTGGCAGTGCAATTGGCATACTCGGACGCATTACAACCGGACGCCTACCGCCCGTGGCCCGGCCACAAATGGCAA
>JBBSWX010000086.1:11994-14042 GCA_038046065.1 Microcaldota archaeon
CGCACGTCAATCGCCGAACAAAGGCTCGACGGCGGTTAATGGTTATAAACTATTATCGCCTGTAAGAATGAGTTCGCCATGACTGGAGTGCAGATTCGATTTCACGGCCGGGCAGGCCAAGGCATAGTCACGGCGGCCGAGATAACCGCGATGGCCGCAGCGGCGGAAGGCAAGTTCGTGCAGGCCTTCCCGTTCTTCGGCAGCGAAAAACGCGGGCCGCCCGTAGTGGCGTTCTGCCGCATCAGCGACAAACCAATAATCACGCACGAACAAGTGTACGAGCCCGATGTCGTAGTGGTTGCAGACCACACGATAATGGACGCGGTGGACGTGGAAGGCGGGCTTGCGAAAGATGGAATTGTTGTGATAAACACCGACAAGACGCCGAGCGAACTGGGCGTGAAAACCAAAAAAACGTTCACGGTGGACGGCACGCGGCTCGCGGTGGAAGTGCTCGGCAAGAACATCACCAACACGGTCGTGCTGGGCGCGATGGTGAAGGCGACTGGCGTGGTGACGCTCGCGTCGGTACTCGCCGCCGTGCGCAAACAATTCCCCGGCGAGATGGGCGAGAAGAACGCCAAGCTCGTCGAGAAAGCCTTCGAGAAGACGGTGGAAGCATGAGAATCCCTTACGCGAAACCCGGAACGACCGTGGCCGTAAAGACGGGCGAGTGGCGCGCCAAGCGGCCGGTCGTGGACGAGGCCAAGTGCATAAAGTGCGGCATATGCCAAGAGTATTGCCCGGAAGGAATAATGGGAATGAAGAAGGAAGTTCCCGACATCGATTACGATTACTGCAAAGGCTGCAGCATTTGCGCCAACGAATGCCCCGTGAAATGCATAAAGATGGAAGAGGAAAAACGGTAACGGGTGTTGCAATGCCTGAAAAGAAAACTTGCCTGGGAACGAGCGCGCTGGCCGACGCGGCAGTAGCCTGCGGCGTGGAAGTGTGCGCCTGCTATCCCATCACGCCCACCACAGGCCTCACCGCAGGGTTGGCGAAGCACTACGCCAACGGGCGAATACCGAAGTACATTACCGTCGAGTCGGAGCACTCCGCAATGTCCGCGCTCATAGGCGCGTCGGCAGCCGGGGCGCGCACGTTCACTACGACGAGCTCGCAAGGGCTCTTGCTCATGCACGAGGCGATATTCTGCGCCGGGGGAATGCGGCTGCCCATTGTGATGGTGGTAGGCAACCGCGCGGTGAGCGCGCCCCTCAACATTTGGAACGACCAGCAGGACACTGTATCGCAGCGCGACGCCGGGTGGATACAGTTATACGCGGAAAGCAACCAAGAGGCAGTCGACCTCCTGCCGCAAGCGTTCAAGATAGCCGAGAAAACAATGCTTCCCACAATGGTGTGCATCGACGGGTTCATACTCACGCACTCGATGGAAACCGTCGAAATACCCACGAAGGCGGAAGTGGACGAATTCCTCCCGCCGTTCAACCCCGAGATAAAGCTCGACACGCAAAACCCCTTGTCGTTAGGGGTGTACGCCGCGCCTCCCCACTACCAAGACTTCCGCGAAGACGTAGTGGCGGACTTCGAGAAAGCCATCCTCACCGTTGCGGAGGTAATGGCCGAATACGGCAAAATTACCGGAAGGCCGTGCGCGCTTGTGGAAGAGTACCGCACGCAAGACGCCGACTACATCCTCGCCGGAATGGGCAGCGTGATGGGCAACGCGAAAGCCGCGGCGGACGAGCTGCGCGGCCAAGGAGAGAAGGCAGGCGTGCTGAAAATCACTTGCCTGCGGCCCTTCCCGCGCGAAGCCATCCGCAAGACGCTCTCCGGAAGGCTAGTGGGCGTCATCGACCGGGCAATATCCCCCGGCGGAGGCGCGCCCCTCTACCTCGAAACGGTAGAAGCGCTTTCAGGCGACTCGGGCGCAACGGTTTCAAGCTTCTGCGGAGGGCTGGGAGGCCGCGAGATAGGCGTGGACGAATGCAAGAAAATATTCTCGCGCCTGAAAGAACGCAAGCCATTGAAAGAGTGGGTGGCGCGCGAGTGCAAGTCCACCACCTGCACGAAATGAACGG
>JBBSWX010000086.1:14142-26151 GCA_038046065.1 Microcaldota archaeon
TTCGCCCCAGGCCACGCCGGTTGCCCCGGCTGCGGGCCGTCCACTACGATGATTCAAGTGCTCGACGCACTGGGCAAGGACACGATCGTCGTGAACGCCACCGGCTGCATGGAAATCACTTCATCGCTATACCCGCAAAGCGCCTGGCGCGTGCCTTACATCCACTCGCTGTTCGAAAACGCGCCCGCAGTTGCGAGCGGCGTGGTGAACGCACTGCGGGCGAAGGGCAACGACCACACGAAAGTCGTGGTGATTGCGGGCGACGGCAGCACTTACGACATTGGCTTCGGCGCGCTTTCGGGAATGCTCGACCGCGGTGAAGACGTGCTGTACATACTTTACGATAATGAACTTTACGCCAATACAGGCGTGCAAAAGAGCGGTGCAACCCCGCTGGGCGCGGCCACGACCACCACGCCCGTAGGCAGCCTGCACCGCGGCAAGGAAACACCGCGCAAGCCCATCGTGGAGATTGCCGCTGCGCACGGAATACCGTACGCCGCCAGCGCGAGCATCGGCTTCATCAACGACCTGCAAGCAAAACTGACGACGGCTGCGGCAATGCGCGGCTCGCGGTTCATCGCGATTCACGCACCCTGCTGCCTCGGCGCGGGATTCGACGGGAGCATCACGATGAACGTCGCTAAGCTCGCCGTGCAGACGCGCTTGTGGCAACTCTACGAAATCGAGGGCGGCAAGCTCACAATCAACATGAAAATCGCCTCCCCAAAGCCCGTGGGCGAATACTTGAAGCTGCAAAAGAGGTTCAGCCACCTCACGCTGGAAGAGACGGCGAAAATACAAGAATTCGCAGATGAAAACTGGAAGCTGCTCACCACGCGCGAAGCGCGGCAAAGCGGAAGGGCTTCTGACGCCAGCGGTATATAAGCTCGGGGCGGGTTATAAAAACAGCCGTGCTTAAACGAAATACGGAGCAGGATACCTATGGAATTCGTGTCGATAAAAAACTTGCCTAAAGCAGTCAGACTAGCAATCCTCAAGCAGCTAGGCTACGGTTCCGACGGCCAGTTTGTCACGGACGAACAAGGCAAAAGGATACGGGATCGGTACGTTGACGTGGAAATTAGCCTGTCAAACATGCTCATCTTTCCCGGAAGCACGATAATACTTGATAACAACTACCTAAGCGTCGCGGCGTACCTAGAGGAACACGAGGATGCCTTCTGAGCTCGATCCGATAGAATCCGCCGCCAAGGGATTTACCAAGGGCATACTTGAATTCAGCGCTGAACAGGTAGCCGAATGGGTGCGAAAGGCAAAGCAAGGCGAACTATCGTTCATCGAAGATGACGAAACGATCGAAGTTGTAATGGAACAGCGCAAGAAACCTGAACTTGAACTGTACCGCAAATACATAACCTCGCCCGAACTTAAACTGCAGATAGAAATGGGTTTGGTGCTAAGGAGAATTGACGCCGACGAAAAGAAACGGAATAACCTGAAGGAAAAACTTACGCGGAAATTCGGTACTGCCGGCCTGCACGTGGCGGAACTGGTGAAATGCGGAATACTTAGCCGGTATGTAAGCATACTGCTTGGCGAAGCTAAAACCGAAGTGGAATTCAAGGAAGGGCTGCAGGACATCTTGACAGGCATAGATAAATACGTTGAATTCATACAGAACCAAGACTCGGTTGAAAAGAAGTCTAACGCAGTAGTCCAACGAATAAATGCAAACCTGCCAAGGGCGATGGTGCTATTCAGCAGCGGCGACGCAATACGGAAAGCTGACGAGATATTTGAATGCATTAAGGCCAATATAGATGGCTACAACTACAATGTAGAAGAGCAGGTTACCGCGGAAACAGGAATAAGACAAAGATACCACTTCATAATAAAGAAGCTATGAACGGTGATTCAAATGGCCGACTACGAGATAAAGCACGACAGGAACAACTGCATCTCGTGCGGCGCGTGCGCCGCCATCTCGCAAGATTATTGGGAAATGGGCGCGGACGGCAAGAGCGACGTGAAAGGCGGCGTGAAAAACGCGGATGGCAGCATGAGCAAAGAAATTTCTCAAGCCGAGTTAGACGCGAACAAGCAGGCGGCAGACGCGTGCCCCGTCAACGTGATTCACATCGTTGACAAGAAAACAAACCAACAAATAATTTAAGATGAATGCAAATACAGCCGTGATAATCGCGGCAATAGTTTTCGGCGGGTGCTTGCAGGCAAGCTTCGCATCCAACGGCAACACGACCGGCATTGCAGACGCCACCATTGAAAATTTTACGTTCCAACCGGCAGAGCCTGAAGCCGCAGATTTCTATGCCTACCGCACGCTTGGCACCAGCCTCTACGCCCACGGAATAGTGACGCTGCCCACTCCCTGCCACTCGCTCGAAGCAACTGCGGAAAAGCAAGGCAACGCCATTCTCGTCACGCTGCTCGCCCGCCCCTCGCAAGGCGCGTGCATTCAAGTGCTGCAACCCACAAGCTTCTCTTTCTCCATCGCCGACGCTGCAAGACTGCGTTTGACTGTTGCAATGGGAGGCGCGCCCTTGGCGCTGGACGCGTCGCAAGAGTTTTGCGGGGGCATCGCGGCAATCGCCTGCCCCGCAGGTTGGGAGTGCGCACTCGACGGAGCCTACCCCGACGCGGGCGGCAAGTGCATTCCCGCAAAACCCGCGTAACCAAACGACTTTTTATTGCTTTAAAACCAATTTTGATGCAGGTGGCCAGTTCAGATACAGATCAATCTAAGCGAAATAATAGGCCTAATCCTCGGAAGACCGAAATGCGAAACTTGCGAACGGCTATATGCTAAGATAGCCCGGCAAGACAAATTCTTGGCTTCGGCCAAAAATACGGCCGAATTATCCGCCAATCTCAAAATACCACGACTGGCTCGTTATATGTTGCGCAGGATAAACATTATTGAAAAACAAAAGCAAGAGACTATAAGCTTGCTAAAACATCATCAGCAACATAACTGCCAACGATGATTATATGCTCACCGTTTACAACACGCTCTCGAAACGCAAGGAAGCCTTCAAACCGCTGAAGCCCGGCGTGGTGACGATGTACGTCTGCGGCGTCACACCTTACGATTACGCCCACTTGGGCCACGCGCGCGCCGCAGTGTCGTTCGACAACATGCGCCGGTTCCTCGAACTGCAAGGCTTCAAAGTAACGCACCTCACGAACTTCACCGACGTGGACGACAAGATAATCAAGCGGTCGAACGAAGAAGGAGAAAGCTGCGAGCAAATCGCCAGCAAGTACATTGACGACTACCAACAGGCAATGCGGCAACTGCACGTCCTCCCGCCGGTTAAGTACGCGCTTGCAACCGAGCACGTTCCCGAGATGCACGCGCTCATAAAAACCCTCGAGACAAAAGGATTCGCCTACCCTGCGGGAGGGGACGTGTACTACAGCGTCGCAAAGTTCAGGGAGTACGGCAAGCTTTCCGGCACGACCGTGGAACAACTGCGCGCCGGGGCGCGCGTCGAACCAGGTGAGTACAAGCGCGCGCCGGAAGACTTCGCGTTGTGGAAGGTCAGCAAGCCCGGCGAGCCGACGTGGGAAAGCCCTTACGGCGCCGGCCGCCCGGGTTGGCACATCGAGTGCAGCGCGATGATAGCCAAACAGTTCAACGGCACTATAGACATTCACGGCGGGGGCAGCGACTTGATATTCCCGCACCACGAGAACGAAATCGCGCAGAGTGAAGCCGCAACCGGCAAGCCGCTGGCAAAGTATTGGCTGCACTGCGGCTTGCTGCAAACTGGCGACGAGAAGATGTCAAAGTCGCTGAAGAACTATTTTTCGCTAAAGGACGCGCTTGCCAAGCACGACGCTGAAGCAATAAGGTTATTCATGGCCGGCACGCACTACCGGCAGCCGTTGAAGTACTCGCCGCAAAGCCTCGCGGAAAGCGAAGTGGCGCTCGCACGACTGAACAACTGCCGCGCGGCGTTGGAAGAAGCGATTGGCGAAGAGAATTTCGGCAGCGCGAAAACGGCGGGTAAGATTGCCGCGCTCGAAAAAAGTTTTGTCGAAGCAATGGAGGACGACTTCAACACGGCCAACGCGCTCGCCGCCGTGTTCGACCTCGCAAAACTAATCAACTCGCAAGTTACCGGCAAGGCCACGGCCGGAGACTCGAAGCTCGCGCTGGAAACCCTTGAAAAGCTAGGCAAGACGCTGGGGCTGTTCAACTCTCCAAGCCGCAAGCAACTTCCGGCCGGCGTCAAACGAGAGTGGCTGGAAAAGAAAATTGCGGAGCGGGAAGAGGCGCGCGCCTCCCGCGACTACGCCAAAGCCGACGCAATCCGCAAGGAACTGGCCGGGAAAGGCATCGCGCTGGAAGACACGGCGAAAGGCCCTAGGTGGCGCGCAGAATGAAAAACACGGCAAGCCGCGGGTTCGTCATCGTCTCGCCCATTGAGATGAAACGGCCGATGCCCGGCATTGACGCGCGCGAAGTGCGCAGGATGGGCGGCGTGCGGGAGGAAAACGCAGGAAAGCTCGCGCAAGGAATGCAGCTACTGCACGAAGCGGGCGTTGAAACCCGAGACTGGGCAACGCCCGAAATAGTGCAAGCCAAAACCCGCGCAAACCCCGAGCTAATCTACACGGCACTCAGACGCGCAACGTGGCACCCGCAGTACGCGAATGCCGGCGAGAGGCTTGCAGTCATAAGGACGCTCTTAAAGCACGGTTACGATGTGCGCGTGCTCAAGCCCACTGCACCAAGCCTTGCGGGCAAGTATGACGAGTTCCTCTCTCGCGCGCGAAAGCTCGGCGCGAAGATGCTTGAAACGAGCGAGCAGGATCAGCAGCTAGTCAACTGGGTGCGCGACCACTCCGTGCAGCTGGGAAAAAACGTTTACCTGTCGCCAGACGCCACGCACGATTATATGAAGGCGCTTGGCGAAAACAGCACGCGCAAAAGGCTGCAGATAGGCGAAGGCGGCAACCTCGTCGTCGGAAAAGGGTTCGCATTAATCCCTAAGAAAGCAAGCGCCGAGAATGCACGCGAACTGGCGCAACACGGCCTGAAAGTCTATAGTCTGCCCAGCAAGATTATGCTAACTCGGTTCGAGTACTGCCCGGGCAGGCCTGCTGAAATGCAGGCGCTGCAAGAAAGCTGGCACTTGGAACTGCACGTTAACGTTGCAACCCGCCGCGGAATAATGCTAGTCGACCCCGAGTATTACCAGCTCAACAAAACCCTGCTGGACGGCATAGCGCGCAAGCACAAGCAAAGGCTAGTCACCGTGCCGCCAGAAGAAGCCGCGCTCCTGCCCACGAACTTTCTCGAACTCCCCGACGGGAGGCTCCTGCTCAACAACGCGCCGGCCACCATCGCGCGCCTGCGGGAAGCTGGCTTGACGAAAGACGACTATATCCAAATGCCCGTCGCAGTGCGCTTCAACAACTACAGCCACGGGAGCCTGCGCTGCTTCACGCAAGTGGTAACGGTCGAACCGCAAGAAAAGAAACGCAGGAGATAACGAGGAGATACTATGAACCCAACTCCCGAAAACCTCAGCAAGACTATAACCTACCAACGCGGGGGAGTGGTTAGCCGCGAGCTCGCGCGCACGCAAGGCGGTACGGTCACGCTGTTCGCATTCGACGCCGGCCAGGCGTTGAGCGAGCATACCGCGCCGTTCGACGCGCTCATCATCGCACTTGAAGGAAATGCGCAAGCGACAGTCTCGGGAAAAACATTCGCAATCCACGACGGCGAATACGTAATTCTTCCCGCCAACAAACCTCACGCGCTGAAAGCCACGACGCGCTTCAAGATGCTGCTCGTAATGTTGAAAGCGTGAACGGCCACCAAACGAACTACCCGAAATAAACGCGGCAGGCGACTGGCAACCAAACCGCAACTCACTTAAGCTTTGCACCTTCCTCAAAAGCATTGATGAATACTCAAAACGCGTTAGTGTCGCTGTTCGGCTCGCAGGCGCGCGCCCGCCTGCTGGAAACGCTTTTCGCCGGGGGCAAGGCGCGCGGCGTGAGCGAACTGGCGCAAGACGCAAACGTGGATGTGGGAGCGGCGCACCGCGAGTTGGCGAACTTGGTGAACACGGGAATCGCTACGGTTGATGATGGCAGCGGCAAGCCGCTTTACGAAGTGAATGACGCCAACGCATTTCACGAAGGGTTGAAACTGCTATTCACGGCCACTCGCTTGCGGAAACCAATCTTCCGCCTTGAAGAAATACTGGACGGAACGCCAATAATCTGCTATTCCTACCAACACTTGCCGTGGGTGAACACGGCGCTGGCGGAAGCGAACCTGCAATGCCGCCTCTCGCGCACGGTGTCTGCGTACGATGAAAAACATTTCGAATTGTGGTATGAGACGCGCGAGTACCGCGACCTCGAGGAGGAAGTCGTCGCGAAGATACTGGAAGACCCCGACTGGGCGATAGCTGACTCGCAAAATATCATTTCCCTCGCCCGTCGCCTCAACCGCCTGTCGAACGAGATGGCCGAACGCGATTACGCCAACATTTCAAACGCGCAGCTCGCCGACTGTTTTGAAGAGTATTATGCTGCTTATCAACAAGCGCACACGCCCGGCTGGGTGCAAAACTTGGTTGACCTGCCAGACATGCTTCTTTCCAAGCGCCTGTTGGAACTGTTGAAGCAACGCGCGCGCGAACGCGGCTTGAATGGCAACCCCGTCGAAGCGTTCTGCAAGCTCACCACGCCCCTCGAACAAAGTAGCATGGCCGTCGAGTACGAAGAACTGCTGGAAATACTGGGCGACACTAACGCCAACCCGAAAGCGCGCGAGTTGTTCCGCACGCTTGAAGCGCGGCACATCCTCGAAAAAATTTCGGGCACGCACGCCGGTAACGCCATCGCGCTGCACGCCAAGAAGCACGGCTGGCTCGGCCACGGCTATCTCGACAGCGATTGGAATGCTGAAGTGTTCACCGACAGGCTTGCAAGCCTCTGCCGCCAAGGCGTTGACGCGACGAAGGCAATAGTGGAAGAACGAGAAAAAACTAGGGAGCTGGAACGGCAGCAGGCGCGCCTCGAGAAGGAGTTCAACCTTGACGAGCGCGAGCGAAAGCTCTTTCAAGCTGCGCGCGGCTTCGTGCACGCCAAAGGCTTCCGCAAGGACGCGATGATACGATCGTTCTCGCGCACCGAACCGCTCTATAAGGAGATTGCCAAACGCAAGTTCGTCAGCACCCTCGACGTGCGGTTTTGCTTCCCGTGCGAAGTGCGAAAACTCTTGGAAGGCAAGCTCGACGTGGCGCTTTTGGGACGACGCCGCGAGTATGGCTTTATGGAATCCACGCTGGAAGGAGACACGCTGCTGGAGGGCGACGAGGCGCGCAAGCGCTTCGCCGAGTACGCACTGGAAGAACGCGAGGAAACCGAAGTGACGGAGTTGAACGGCATGTGCGCCTGCCCCGGCAAGCACCGCGGCAAAGTAAAGATAATCAACGCGGCGGAAGATATGACGAAAATGCGGCAAGGCGATGTGCTGGCCAGCTTGGCGACGATGCCGGAACTCATGCCAGCCATGAAGAAGGCCGGCGCGATAGTGACGGATATGGGCGGCCTCACGTGCCACGCGGCCATCGTCTCCCGCGAACTGGGCGTGCCTTGCGTCGTAGGCACTCGCAACGCGACGAAACTCTTGAAGGACGGGTGGCTCGTTGACGTGGACGCCACGCACGGCACCGTGAAAGTAATCGAAAAGAACGCGTAACGCGCCCACGGCCAAAAACTAGCTCTTGAACTCCAGTTCGTCTCCCTTCCTGAAATCGAACTTCGTCGCATTCGACAACTGCACGCTCACCTTCTCGCCGGCAAGCGCACTCCGCTGGCGGCCTTCGCCGTTGTCAATCCAGCCTACTGAAAAGTTTTTGCGGTTGTGGCACGCCACCGCGCCCACGGCCAGTAGCCCACGGCCTACAATGCCTTCAACAACCGTTCCGCGAGAATAATCGGACGAAACTCCCGTAACTACCAGCAATCCTTCCTCGCGCATGAAAACCACTCTCCGCCTAATCCACGCTTCGTTAAAACAAGCCTCACGCCATACGGTAAAAAAGGTTGGCATTCCACTATTGCAAACCAAAACCGCGCATAAACGCGCGAAACTCGCGGTGGAAAACCTTGCCGAACACGGCGGCCTTCACACCGCCAAGCTCGCGCTCAATGCCACTCGCCAAGCCATCGGACTTCGAATCGCCATCACTACCGCCCGTCTCACTGCCGGACAACGCCCTGCTCGCGAGGCGGTCGGAAACCTTCGCAACCTGCCCGTAAACCCTCGCTTTTAACTCAGCATCCCTCACGCCCGCGGCTCTCAACGCCTGCACCGCCGCAGCACGGCCGGCAACGCGAACGTAACGCTTCAACAACGATGCTTGAAACAATGCGTCAACTGCACGCAAACGCTCGGCGTTAATGCCTGCAGCCCCCTTAACCAACGGCTCGTAGCTGCGAACAACCCTGCGGCGCACGCCATCGCCAATCCGCTTCACAGCACGCCGCGAGGGAGAACGCAACGCGCGCAAAAACCCGCCCATGGCAAACTCATCCTAACCACGCATCTACTCGACTTTAAACCCAAAGCGATCAAGAAGCCTTGGCATAACCCTGCTGAAATCGCGCACGAAGTGACGTGCCACGCGCCTCGCCCTCAACGACCCGACAAGCTCCGACAGTTGACGCTGGTAATCAAGACGCTCGGACTCGGCATCGCCGAACTCCCGGGCATTCCATAACCGCAGAAACATCTTGTCCGCGCCTGCAATTGCTTCGCGCTTCGCCACCGCATCGTTGACGCCAGCACGCCGCAACGCGCGCCTGAACGACAAGCGGCTGGCTCGAAAGTAAGCCTCGCGAACGAAACGAGTTTCCTGAATGCCACTTACGGCGGCAAACGCTTCACTAACAGCACCTAGATCCTTCGCGGTTTTAAGCCGCGCGTCAAGCATATCGCTAGTATCCGGAACGACTTTCTGCATTATGGCCTTCGCATCGCAATTAAGCCGCTTGTCGGAAACGGGCTTGAGCGAACTGCACACTTGCACCACTCTGAACGCCGCCCTGCGCAGGGGATTGCCTAGAAGCTTACTGCGAACCATAGTTCATTCCACTTCCTGACGCACGGCAGCCGCAACCGCCTTGCCTTCAACAATCTGCTTACCGCCAGCTTCCCCGCCAACCGCCTTGCCGCGCGCATCCCCGCCGTACCGCCCTTTCTCCGCCCGCGGGTAAAGCACCGCCAACTCCTCGGCGCCGCCTTCCTTCCGCCACCGGTCGAAATAATCCGCGAAGTTGCGCAGCGAGTTCGTAAAACGGTTCGTCACGGAATAAACCTTGTCACCACTCTTGTCCACCATCCCCAACTGCACGCCGTACTCGAGGTAACGCAACCACGTGGCCTTCGGCAAATCCCCCGGAAAATGCTGGAGGCGCGCCACCCCACGCTCTTTAAGAAATTGCAACGCGCGCGCGAAACGATACGCCTGCGTCTCATTCTCAAAAAGCCCGTCAGTCAAATGCCGCAAGCTCGGCCGCTTGAGCTTCTCCTTGTGCGGCATCGCCTCCCACTCCCAATACTTGTGGTTCACAACGAAAACCTCGCAAAATTCTTGCCGTGCCTGCCGAGAAACTCCGCCAGGACGAGCCCCTGCAACTCGCCGCCCGAAAGGTGCCGACACTCAACGTTAGGATTAGCGAGCTTGAACAAACTCACGATACGCAACCCTCCGGCGTGAACCGCGTGAAAAACGCCTTTCTTCACGCCCAACACGATGCAACGCTGCCGGCCACCAATGCGCTTCAAGCCAAGCGCGCCGAGCCGCTTGTCATTAGTACCGTCAAAACCGCAAACGGCGTGCAGCTTGCCTTTCGCCTCACCAAACGCGCCGGGAACTGCGACAACCGCATCAAAACCATATTCTTTCAATGCGCGCCTCATGCGCCTGGGCACGCCAGCACACGCCAATCGTTTCATTAAAATGAAACACGCTGCGGCGTTTCTTAAAGGCCGCAGTTCCACAAAAGCAAGCGCCTCGCAAGACTCAAACGCCAGTAGATAATACCTGCAAGTGCGATGAACTGCAACCAACCAAAGTTATGTTTTAGTATAACTTGCGTTAATCGAAGCCAGCCTTACTCCAAAAGCAAACGCGTCAGTTCACACCCGCATGAACCAAAACCGTCGTTTGCACCACTTTTGCAAACATATCTAGGTTTTCCAACCAACAAAAGCAGGAGCGAACGATTCCAAAAACACCACGAAAAACCCTCACCCCGACGCGCCACCCGCAAAGACGCGCCTCCCCCCGCTCACCAGCTTTCCAACGCGAATTATGCCGTTGCAGGCGACGGGAGTGGAAAAAACGCCGGAATGAGCTGTTTCACGCCCGTAGCGGTATACCGCCAAAAAAAGATGGTTCATAAAAGCATGAACTAAATGCCTCAAAACGATTTCAAAAATATGAAATTGAGTTGCAGAATTGTGAAACGCTAAGGCGCCACAAAAAACCCCGCGAAATGCTGAAAACGACAAAAAACGCATTCTAGAAAGAAAAGCGTGGCGTTTGGGCATGCCCCACTCACCCCCACCCCCGTTTTTCGAAAAAAATGAAATTTATGCGCAAACGCTCGCGAGGAATTAGTTCATACCCTTAAGAAAAACGGAGGCAAGCGCTGCATATGCCTTCGAGAGAAAAACGCCAAAAAGAGTTTCAAAAAAACGGAATGCGTCAACCTTCGCGAGGCGGCGAAAACGTAATGCGCAAGTTAGGCGTGAAACGCCGCGGCACAGCAACTGGCCCGGACGGGTGGCTTGCAGGCAAGGCGCTCTCGCTCAAGCGGCGCAAGACGAATTCCGCCTTGAAAGAAACGCCGTGTTTTTGAGCAGCGTGCTCGGCAATATGCTCGCAAAACGCCTTGAAACCCTCTCTAGAAAAGCCTTTTACGGGCACCGCCTCTACAACGTTACGGTTTACGAGCGTGCCGCCAGTAAAAACAGGAAACTTCAACAACGAGCGCTTAGTCTCGTCTAGCGGAGCGTGTTCAACAAGCAGCTTGGCAACCTCACGCGCGCACTTTACGTGCGATCCCACGAAACGTTGCGGAATAATGCGCACCAGCAATCACCAACACGCTTGAAAGCTCGCGCTAGTTAAAAAGCGTATCGACAGCGCGCAGAAAACACAACACTACGCTGACGGCGCAGGCTCACGCAACCCGCAGGCCCGCCTGCCGCAAGCCGTCCCGCAAAACCTTGTAATCCACGAGCTGGCCGTCGGCAGTACGGTCTGGCGCAAGGTAAAAAACCCTGCGCGAAGCGGCGTCGAAACGCAGCGACGCCTTGTCCCTACGACCAGCCCCGTCCGCCTTAAGCGCGCCCAGCGCGTCTACGATTGCAGAATCAAAAACCTTGGCCTCAAGGCCGACTACAACTTGGCCGAAATCCTCGCGAACCCACGTCTTCTCAAGGCCGCCTTTAAAAATGCCAACGGCTCTCTTGACGTCTGCTATACAACTATCCATTCATACCACCCTGGGATTTGACTGCGCCTAAAGCTAATGCTCGAAGCACACTGGATTGCCCAAAGCACTTACACCCCACTAATTAATAAACCTTCCGGAAAAACGACTGAAAATCGGAAAAAACGACTATTTTTTTGGGAAACGCCGGTTCATGGCCGCGTGAACCGACTTCATAGGTATATGAACTAACGGCGTTCCTTCAGCCGCACCGCCTCGCGCTCGCCCCCGGCCTGACGACCTGCGTTCCTTTAAAAACTTCCAAAAGCGCCTTGCCGAACCACGCTGGCAACTGGCAAGGTAATCTATCGCATCCGAGAGGGACACGCGCCGGCCGAGCCGCAACTGGAGGCTTGCCGCCGAGAGAGAAAGCGCGCGGTACGCCGAGGGGGAAACGCGAACCATGGGAACCATACAAACCACCGTAGTGCCTAACTTTTAATAATTGTATACAAAGTAAACTTATGCTATTATTTAAAACTTCGC
>JBBSWX010000086.1:26251-28669 GCA_038046065.1 Microcaldota archaeon
GCGCGCCAGCGGCACTCGCAGGAAGGTAACGCCTGCGTTTGGCAGGAAACCTGCACATTAAAACCCGCGATAGGGAAAGCCTCAAAAGTTTCAGGTGCGTAAAACGATCAGGTGAATAAAATGGAAGTCTTGACTCGGCAGGCGCGCAAAGCCGATGTGGACGCGATTTTCGAGCTGATAGCGTCTTTCACGGCACGCAAGATGTTGCTTTCGCGCACGAAGGAAGATATTGCCTCTAGAATCAAGACTTTTCGCGTCGTCGAAGCCAACGGTAAGGTAGTCGGCTGCGCCGCGCTGGAAATATACTCTAAGAAGCTCGCCGAGATGCGGAGCTTGGCAGTGAGCGACGCGCACCAAGGCCTAGGCGTGGGAAGCGCACTCGTGAAAAAAATAGTTGAAGACGCCGGCAAGGCAGGCGTGCTAGAGCTGATGGTCGTAACGTCGAAAGACGAGTTTTTCTGCAAGCACGGCTTCAGCTTCACGCTGCCGAGCGAGCGAAAGGCGTTGTTCATCGACCCGCAAGCTGCTGGAAAGGCGTAAAACGCCCGCAGGATGCTGCTTTTCGCAGTAAACATGCATACTCGCAGTGGAAAGTGCGCTAAACCACGCCGCCAGCCACACCGCGCTACCAACGAGTTTTATGCATTCACGCGCATAAACTTGCAGGCCGCAGGGCGTAATTGCCTTGCGGCCGGGCGTTGTTATTCTAATGGAAAGCGATGCGTTCAGCGTGCTTGACGCGAGGGTAGCTTCGCTAGCGCGCGCCCGGTTCGGCCAGGCGACGGAAGTGCAGGAAAAGGCGTTTCCACTCGCAATGGCCGGTAAAGACTTTCTGGCAATCGCGCCTACGGGCTCGGGAAAAATGGAGGCGGCGTTCCTGCCGCTCTTGTCGCGCGTCTTGAAAAGGATTGATGCGGGCGAGCGGGGGGGTGTGATGGCGCTCTACATCACGCCGCTCAAGGCGTTGAACAGGGATATGCTCGAGCGAATGCAGTACTGGTGCAAGCTGACGGGCGTGAGCCTCGCGGTGAGGCACGGGGATACGACGCAAACGGAGCGCGCTCGACAGCGCGATTCGCCGCCAATCTGCATGGTTACCACTCCAGAGTCTCTCGCCGCGCTGCTCATCGGCCCGAAGATACGATACGCGTTCGCAAACGTGCGCACGGTGGTCGTGGACGAGGTGCACGAGCTCGTGGATTCCAAGCGCGGAAGCCAACTGTCGCTCTTGCTAGAGCGGTTGAGGCAGCGCGCAGGCAAACTGCAAGTGGTTGGCTTGAGCGCGACGGTTGGAAATGAAAAGAAAGTCGCTTCGTTCCTCTCGCGCGACGCGATTGTGGTGAAAGCCGAGCTGGCCCGCGGGTTGCAGCTGCGCGTGGAATACCCGTCGAAATGCCGCGACGAGGCGTTGTGGAAGCTTGATTCCGAGTCGTGCGCGCGCATCCAACGCGTGGTGGACGTGATAAACTCTTCTTCAGGCACGCTCGTGTTCGTGAACACGCGGTCTCTCGCCGAATCGCTGGCCTCCACGCTCTTCCAGACGGCGGAAGTGAAGGACAAGGTGGGCGTGCACCACGGTTCGCTCTCGAAAGAAGCGCGCCTGCAAACGGAACGAGAGTTCAAGAAGGCCGACCGGCTGAAGGCCGTCGTGTGCACGAGTTCTCTCGAGCTGGGGATAGACGTTGGGACGGTGCAGAAAGTCGTGCAATACCATTCGCCCCGGCAGGTGTCGCGCTTGCTGCAGCGCGTGGGGCGCAGCGGCCACCGCAAGGGCCTCACGCCGAGCGGCATAATCCTCCCTGCCTCGCCCCTCGACTGTTGCGAATCAGGCGTGTTGTGCAAAGGCGCGCTCGAACGCAGGCTGGAGGAACCCCGGTTTTTCGAGAAACCTTTAGACGTGCTCGCCCAGCAAGTCGTAGGAATGGCTCTCGACGCTGAAGGCAAGCCAGTCAAGCTTCAAGACGCACTCTTGCTGTGCCGCAAGGCATTCCCCTACCGCAACTTGACTGCAGGCGAGCTGGCGCAAGTGTGCAAACAGCTTCACGACGAGCGGCTGCTTTACTTTTCCGGCGACTTCACGCAATTCTCCGCCGCGCGCGCCAGCCTGCTTTACTACTACGAAAACTTGTCCACGATTCGCGATTCGAAAAAGTTTTTCCTCAAGAGCGCCGAGACGAAGAGGAACGTGGCGCTGCTGGACGAGCGGTTCGTGGCAGAGTTTCTTCAGGAAGGCAGCGTGTTCATCTGCCGGGGCGTGCCGTGGCGCGTGCTGTCCATCGTGGAGGAAGAAGTTATTGTGGAACAATCGAAAGAGTACTCCGCTGCGGTGCCCGATTGGATTGGCGAGGAGATTCCCTTTGCGTTCGAAACCGCGCAGGGCGTAGCAATGCTCCTCTCCAAGGCGGCTGCCGGCAGTTC